>DCMG01000126.1:5488-27016 GCA_002321335.1 Bacteroidales bacterium UBA1628
GAATGGATCAAGAACGCTTTTGACATCTCGTCGGTCACCTCCGTGGTCGGTTCCGTGGCGTCAGCGTTGGGCACATTCGGCATAGGACTGTTCTCGGTGATGTTCATCGGATTCTTCTTCGTGAAGGACGAGACGCTTTTCCGCAGGATTGTCGGAGCTATCGTTCCTGACAAGGCCGAAAAAACAGCCATCAGCGCCATCGGTGACATCGAGCATCTACTCAGCCGCTATTTCGTCGGACTGATGACTGAAGTCCTCGGAGTCGCCCTGCTCAACTTCCTGGGACTCTGGCTGATAGCCAGAATAGGGTTCTATCCGGCAGTCGGAATAGCCTTCATGACAGGCCTTCTGAACGTCATTCCTTACGTCGGCCCTTGGATCGGCGGAGCCATCGGAACAGTCCTCGGGATTGTGCTCAAGTACAGCAGCGCGGCGGCGGTCGGTGTCTACCCTGATTTCATGGTGGTCATCATCACGCTGCTTGCGGTCTTCATCTGCACGCAATTGGTGGACAACTTCCTGTTCCAGCCGCTTATCTACTCAACCAGCATCAAGTCCAGCCCGTTGGAAATCTTCATCGTGCTGCTCATGGCAGGCCATCTCGGCGGAATAATAGGGATGCTCGTCGCCATCCCGGCCTACACCGTTATCAGGGTCATCGCAGCCCGGTTCTTCTCTGATTTCAAACCAATCCGCAGACTCATAGCGGCAACGGATGACAAATAAAATTTTAATGAATATGAACACGTTACTCAAAAGGCTGACGCTTGTCGCAGCCCTCATCGCCGGATTCCTTACAAGCGCGAACGCTCAAGAAAAATATTCACCGTCAGGAACATATCAATTCGCCGTCAAGGACGGAAACGCCTTGTTCCTTGATGAATATCCTGCCTCAGCCGGAAGCGAAACCTCTCTGAAAGGCTACGAGAAGCCGTCCATAGTCTTTGTCTTCGGAGGAGGATTCAAAGGCGGAGAGCGAAGCCACAAGGATTATCTGCCTTGGTTCAAAATGCTTAACGACGAGGGCTACACAGTCCTCACGATTGACTATCGCCTCGGAATGAAAGGCGTGAAGACAAAGGGAGGCATCGGTTCCGTGAAGCAGTTCTACCATTCGGTCAGAATCGCCAGCGAGGATCTGTTCAGCGCCACAAAGTACATCATAGACAATGCCAAGACGCTGAAAGTCAATCCTGACAATCTGGTGATCTGCGGGTCGTCAGCCGGAGCGATGACCGTGCTTGAATCCGAGTGGATGCTGTGCAACGGGAAGGCCACGGAGGCACTCCCGGAAGGGTTCCGCTACGCCGGAGTGATGTCGTTCTCGGGAGCGATCCTGTCCCGTGAGGGAATGCCGAAATATTCACAGGCTCCGGCTCCGACGGCATTCTTCCATGGCACAGCCGACAAGGTGGTGAACTACGGCAACATCCGAGTCTTCAACTGGGTTTTCGCCGGCACGGACAAGCTCGTCAAGATATTCAGGAAAAACGGTTACGTCTACAACGCTTTACGTTTCAAGGACCACAAGCACGAGATTGCCGATTCGATGGTCGAGACTTTCCCTGACCAGATCCGATTCCTTGAGACAAACATAACGAGAAAGGTCGCCAGAACTGTGGATTCCACAATCGACGACCCTGAGGCTCCGGTTCCAAGCGGCTCGGCGAACCGCAAGGAGATGTACGGAAATAATTAATCTTGAATATATTTGCGATAGACTTCCGCGATTCTGCGGTATCCCTCTTCATTCGGATGGAGTCCGTCCCTGAAAAGGGATTCGTCCAATGTGCCGTCAGCCTTGGTAAGAACCGGCTTCACATCCACGATGTCGTAGTTCGTGAGGCCGCTCTCCTTCAGGAGCCTGTCTGCAGCAGCGTTCACCTTGTCCACCCGGTCAATGGCCTTCCTGCGAGGGTAGATGTGCACGACGTGGATGCGGGCCAGAGGCTGCTTCACACGAATATATTCAATAAGTCCCACCATTCCTTCGGCGATCGCCTCCTCGGTGCGGCTGTAGATGTCGTTTGTGCCGGCCATCACGAAGATGTGCTTCGCATTGAATCCGTCCAGCTCCTCGTGCATCATCCTCCACATCATGTTCCCGAGGCGGTCCCAGCCATAGCCGCAGTTGACGACATTGCGGTCAGCGAATATGTCGTTCCAGGAATCCACTCCGGCATGCCATGTCTTATGGCTCGGTTCGCCTGACCAATAATGGGTTATGGAATTGCCTATCATCACGATCTCCGGATTCGGAGCGATGCGCCTTTCTCTGTAAAGGACTCTTGAATGCCTCTCGCTCCAATCATAGAACGTGTAGTCCCTGCGCTGCCTGAGCGGTTTGAGGATGTCTGGAAGATCGGTCGTCGTGCCAAGGGCGTTGAAGATCGCCTCAAGTGTGGCCACCGTGTCGGCTTTCGCACCATCAACGGCGATGAAATAGTCAGGTTTCCTGCTCTCTTTCCTGCTTACAACCTTTACCGGGAAATCTGCCTTTCTCTGAAGAATGTTCCTGACAGCCTTTGCCGGCCTGGCTACCGATTCGACCGGAACATTGTAAACGGCTATCGCCTTCTCGACCGGCACAGGTTCGAAATGGAAATATGTTCCGCCAACTGTTCTGATCTCCATCCACTTCACGTCATTGTAAAGCGGCAGATAAAGCCTGAACGCATTGCCGTTCTTGGCCGACTTTCCGTAGTCCACACGGAATGAGAACGTAACAGTGTCACCCTCGACCTTACCAAGATTTGAAGTCCCGTTCAGCAGATGGAATCCCCCATCGTTGTCGATGTCAAACAGATCCACTCCCAGCGAGGCCATCTCTGTCGCCCCCTTAGGAATATTCCTGCCTTCAAGCACATAACGCACCGTGATTTCCGGAGAATTTGTCCCGAAATCAATGTTGCCTCCGCCAAATGTCCAGCAAGTCCCGAAAGGACCTTTAGGCCTTTCAGTCAGTGGGTTATGCCAATCCTTCACTCCTGCGGCCTCCGCAACGACCGAAAGCGTCAGCGCCAAAGCGGCCACCGACACCACACGTCTTACAATTCCTGAATATCTCATATTCCTTTACCTTTTAATTAATTAATTAATTATTATTGTCTTGATATCATTGCCTTGTCATAACAGACTTCAAAGTTAGACCTTACTCGTCAGAAATCCAAATAATAGCAGAGAGCCTATGTTGTGGGCAATATCGCACTGCACTCTACGGAAGCAATAAGGGCTTAAAATGCTACCCAAAAGTATTGTGCGACACCCACGGCAGCAATAAAGGCTTAAAACGCTGCCCAAAGTGTCGCTCGGCACCCTACAGCAACAAAATCGGTCAAAAATGCCGCCCAAGAGTGTTTCTTTACACCCTTGGGCGACGGAAAGCCTGAATTGTGCCACTGAACCGCTCTTTTCTACTGTTTCGGGACACCGGTGTAGGTGACGGGATAGTCACCGAAATTGAGGCTGAGGGAGATACCTGTGGCTGTCATGATGCCAGAAAGGGCTGTCACCGTGTACTTCGGAAACGGGACGGTGCCCCCAGAGAGAGGGACGATCCCGTCAGCGGAAAACTTGACTGTACCGTCTTTCTCAGAGTAGCCGACATCCGGAACCGTCACATCAAGAGAGACAGGCATCTGCGGCACGAACTTGACTTTGTAGAACAGGATCTTCATGGTACGGGCGTCTTTGTCCAAAAGACAGTCCACGGCCACGTCCTCCGAAACATTGTCCGATCCTCCGGCAGTGACGGTCATTGTGCCGGAATATTCATATTCATTGGCGGCAAGATGCTCCTCGTTCGAGCCATTCTCCTTGGTGCAGGACAGGGACAGCATCAGCGCCACTGCCATAAAAAGCATTGCTATTCTATTCATAGATCACTATTAATTAAATATTTATAGACACGCCTATTGTAAGTCTGCGAGGCTTTCCCATCTGAAAGAACGAATTGCCGACAGACTTGAAGTAGAACACGGAATATTCAGTGGCGGAAAGATTCTGCCCCCTGACCCAAAGTTCCGCCCTTGAAGAGGCAAGGCGCACATCCGCGCCAAGCAATGAATATGCCGGCTGGCTCACATCGCCAGCCTCGTTCCAGCTGATTCTTCCGCTATGGTTCAAATCGGCATTCACGGACACTGACCGCAGCAGACGCGCTCCTGTCTGTAACTTGTAGCCGAGCCGCAAGTACAGTGTGGATCTTGGAGAATATGGTATGCGGTTGCCTGACCAGTCATCATGGCCATCATGATAATCCACGAAACGTGCGTCCATAAGGCTTCCGGTAAAAGTCGCGGACAGACCTTTCCAAGTCCAAAAGGCCTCTGCCTCAACACCGAGGCTGCGAGATCGTCCGGCATTTGTCATCATACGTCCGGTTCCATTTCCACGCGGGAAGACGGTCATCTGCTGGTTGCGGCAATCGACATAATAAGCCGTGGCGGAAGCCACCAATCGGTGCCCTTCAGCATCAGCCGTGAATCGACTTCCGATTTCAAAATCCAAGCAGGTTTCCGGTTTATAGGTCATAACGGCCCCGGAGATGTCCTCAAGACCATCCAGATGAACTCCAAGTCTTTCCATCATTCCCGACATCATCTTGTTCTGAATGATGTCCGAGAAGATCTGGGTGTTGAAGCCACCGGATCTGTAGCCCTTGGCGAACGAGGTATAAAAAGAAAGGTCAAGTCCTCTGGACCGCATCCGCCCGGACGACGCATCATACGACAAAGACACTTTCGGCTGCAATTGGGCATAACCTACAGACTCATTCCCATCTTCGCTCGTGCTGAAAGGGATATATTCACTCATCGACGGCGAGACGACGAAATGGATGTCGGAACCCGATTCGTAACGCATTCCATAAGACTCATAATCGAGCCTCAGCCCAGCGGTGAACGTCCAGTGGCCAGTCTTGAAATAAGACTCATGGTAGGCTGCTGCATTAACAAGTGCAATGTCGAAGTCGCTGGAAATCAAAAAATCATCTTCAAGAATATTCAGTTTTCCCAATTCCTGCGGAATGCCGGAATTTGCGTTGTCAAGAATCAGAGACTTTATGCCGTCTCCAAGGAAACGCACCGGAGCGGACATCCGGTTCAGTTTCACCACCGCAAACACTCCTGTCTGGCGGTTCCACCAGACAGGGTGTCTCTTAGGCCGCGCGATAAACTCCTGCGTCAACGCGCCTTGCCTTTGGGTCTGGTTCAAAGTGAACATTGACCTCGGGGTAAAGTCCTGATCCATGTCCATCGAATCAAAAAGAGCCTGGACACTTGTCACTGAACTTAGTTTCAAGTTCCTCCACTCTGTTTTCAAACGCAGTCCGTCCATCAGAAAGAATCTGCGATAGCCGCTTTTGTCATTATAATCCACGGGGAGAAGCCCTTCGGTCAATGAGCCAAAATCTGAGTTCCATCGGCGGTACGGATAACCGGACTGATCAGTGTAAGACATCGTCAAGGAGTTATCCAGTGATACTTTCCAGACTTTTCCCACGAATCTTGCACGGGCCGAAAAAGTATCGTAAAGACCGCAATGGCTCCCGTCATATTCATTGACATGGAATCCGTCGCTGTGTCCGTATGCGGCGACTACCCCGAGTCCACCCTTATAGGCCGAAGCTTTCGCGGTCATTGTGGACGCAGTGCCATATTCAATGGACATCCTTGTACCTTGATACGCCTCGGGCGACAATGTCTCAACCGAAAGCACTCCGAGCATGGAGTTGCGGCCGTAAAGGGTTCCTTGCGGTCCATGCATGAAATCTACCCTGCGGATGTCCGCGAATGAGAAATCATAACAGTTTTTGTCCAGGATAGGCACATCATCAACATAGAGACCTATGACCGGATTGTCCATTCTGGATCCAAGGCCACGGACATATATGGTCGAGGTCATCGAAGTTCCGTATTCTGGCATATTCAATCCTGGGATTATGGATGACAGATCCTTGGGAGACGAGATTCCGCATTCTTCGATCCTTTTCAGAATCAGTGTAGTGGCAGGTGCCTTGCCGGAAACGACATCCGATTTCTTAATAGAAGATGTCACGACTGAACCGGAGATCGTGTCCCGAACCTGCGGAATCGGCAAGGATGGCGGAATGACCATCAATAAGAATGTCGTAAAGGCTGCAAGCATAACGGGTGCAAAAATACGTCCGCCAAATCCTTGCCGGCTTATGAATATGTGATTATGGCTTGGACTATTTATTCATAGTCTCAGATCTGAAATCAGTAGGAGACATTCCGACCAGTTTTTTGAAGAAACGTGAGAAGTAGGCGGGATCCTCAAAACCGACCCTGTATGATACTTCAGAAATCGGAATGCCAGGGTCATGAAGAAGCGTTCTGGCCAATGATAACCTTGCGTTTTCTATCCACTCCCCTGCGCTGCGTCCTGTCTCTGATTTGACGACACGGTTCAAGTGATTTGGAGTCACGCCGAGTTCTCTTGCATAGCCGGCCACCCCAGTGAACTGCCGTGAGGTGTCAAACACACTGGAAAGATAGGACGAACAAAGTCTGGATGAAGCAGTTGCGTCATATTGAGGAATCACACTGTCAAACTGGCAGAGCATAACCTCAAGCAATCCTTGAAGCATCGGAGGATCATCCGGGAATCTGGACATTCGGATCATGAGCTCATCGAAGAAGACTTTATCCTCAAGCGGGATAGTCATAACACTCGAAGTTTTGAGTCTCAGCACCTTGTGTCCCGAATTTCGCAGAAGTCCTGCCGGAAACGCACCCATATAGCCAATGCAGTCCTTAAAATACTTTACTGAATATGCCAACTGAGGCGGAATCAGGGCACAATCCTGTCCCCGTAGCAGATGTGGATTTCCATCAACATCTGTAAGGACCTCTCCTGAAATAAGATATATAAATGACCAGTCCTCTCTGATCATTCCATGCATCGGCTGTGCCGTGATATGTCCTGCCGCGTTCAACGGCCTGATCACGAATCTCATAATTATCTGCTGCAAAAATAATAAAAGAAAACCATCCCGCCACAGGGAATAACGCAAACGCCATCTTTTTAACTGTCAACCCATTACAAATCCCTGCCATTCCAAACTACCCGGCAAGTTTTATGAATATGCTAATTATAAACAAGTTACAGATAACGACAAATCAATGAAAAAAGAACTATCTTTGCAGCCTTTATTTTGAAACAGGAATATGGTCAAAGCAAGCGAAAGTAAGGCTAAAGGTTTCTTTTTCGGGATATTGGCCGCTGTCAGTTATGGTGTGAATCCTCTGGGGGCAAAGTACCTTTACGAGGAGGGGATGAACGTGGAGTCGGTGCTGTTCTATCGGTACGGACTGGCGGCTCTGATCATCGGGGTGATCATGGCGGTCAAGATTATGATGCACAGAAAGACCGCTTCGACAGGTTCTGCGACCGAAAGCATCGAAACCTTCAAAGTCAGCAAAGGCGAGCTATCGACTCTGACAGCCCTCGGACTGCTGTTCGTGATCTCATCTTTGACGTTATACTGTAGTTTTCTGTATATGGACAGCGGAGTTGCCTGCTCCCTTCTCTTCGTCTATCCGGTCATGACCGCCGTGCTGATGGCCATGCTTTACGGGGAAAAAATCACAAAGACAACCGCCGCGGCCATCGCACTTTCGCTGATCGGGGTGCTTCTTCTTTACAAAGGTGACGGGGAAACCGTGCTCAGCACCATAGGTGTGCTTCTGGTGATGGTCTCAGCTCTCAGCTACGCCCTGTACATCATTGTGGCCAACCGAGCATCCGCTCCGGAACCAGAACTGGAGGCAAGCCACAACCGATTCTCGAAGTATCTGCCACACAGGGTGTCCATCCACCGGCTCGACATGTCAGCGATGAAACTGAGCTTCTATGTGCTGATTGTCTGCGCATTGTCAATTATATTGTTCTCGCTCACCTCACCTGAGCGGCACATCATGCCGCTTGTCACAGGCAGGGAATGGGGATTCTCGCTGATGCTGGCCATCGTCCCGACGGTGTTCTCACTCATCTCGATGGGCATAGCCGTCCGCATCATAGGCTCCACACCGACGGCCATCATGGGAGCGCTCGAACCGCTGACGGCAGTCGTGATAGGCCTTACGGTCTTCCACGAAGCCCTGACGGTCAATTTGGCAGCCGGCATCCTGCTGATTCTCACCGCTGTGGTAATCATTATCATCGGCAAGGGGAAAGCCACGTCTTAGACATTATTTGGCACACGCTTTGATTTTGTCCTTTTCGGTTAAAACAGACTGCTATGAAAAGGATACTTACAACATTATGCCTGCTGACGCTGGTGGCGGCGGCAGGTTTCGCGCAGACAGAAAAGCGCATCTTCACCACATCTGAAAAGATAGCGATAGAAAATGCCCGCATCAAGGCCGACTCCACACTGGCGGCCAAAGCCAAAGCGGACGCCAAGACTCTCAAGGCCATACAAAAGGAACTTGAGGCAAAACAGGACTCGATCGCCAATGCCAATGCCGTCAAGGCTCTTGACTCGTTGGAATTCGTTCTTGAAGCGGACAAGCTTGTGTTCAAATACGGCGAGATGGCTTTCGTGCAGAGCAACACGAACTTCATCTCCCTCTCTGACGACGAGGCTGTTGTCCAAGTCGCTCCATACAATGCCGGAGGGCCGAACGGTGTTGGTGGCATAACCCTTGAGGGACGCGCTTCCAACATCAAGATGCGGACTGACAAGAAGGGCACGATCACATATTCGATGAACGTTCAGGGTGCGGCAATCTCGGCGGTCGTGACAATCACAATGCCTAAGGGCACGAACGAGGCCATAGCCGTGATTGAGCCGACATTCAGTTCCAACAGAATCACCCTCAGCGGCAAGATCGTGCCGAAAAGTGCATCCAGAGTATTCATGGGGACATCAATCTGATCCACATGATTTTTGACTCTGTCAATCCACATGGCTTGATTTGCTAATCAAGAACATTGTCCGTAACTTTGCCGTCCTTTTGTCCAAAGAGGAGACAATGAACGGACTATGAATAAAATAAAGGAGATATTGAGGATAGGTCTGCCCATAATGTTTGGTCAGGCCTGTGTGATTATTCTGGCGTTCGCGGACAACATCATGATCGGGTGGCACAGCGTGGATGAACTCGCCGCCTCGTCGTTCGTGAACAACATCATGAACCTGTTCATCCTTACCGAATTGGGATTCGCGACCGGAATGACCCCCATGATCGGGGCGCACAACGGGACCGGTGACATCAAAGGAATCGGCACGACCGTAAAGAACGGAATCATCGTCAATGGAATGATCGGCGTGATTGGTGTTGTCCTGCTCACAGTCATCTACTTCTGCCTCGGGCACTTCGGGCAGGCACCTGAACTGATGCCCTACATCAAACCGTACTTCATCATAGTTGGGATTTCAACAGTCTTCGCACTCGGATTCAACGTGCTGAAGCAGTTCACGGACGGGATATGTCGGCCAATGATTTCCATGACACTGCTTATGCTCGGAAACCTCTTCAACATATTCGGGAACTGGATCCTGATTTACGGCAAACTTGGATTCCCGGAGATGGGGCTGACCGGCGCAGGAATCAGCACGCTCGTTTCCAGAGTGCTGATTCTCATCGTGTTCGTCATTTTCATATTCAAGTCAAAGAAAATGACTGAATATGCCCGTGCGATCAAGGAGGCAATCCTTTCCCGCTACGAGATGAAAGGAGTCTTCAAGATGGGATACCCTGTCGGCATCCAGATGGCTCTGGAATCCTCAACTTTCACTTTCGCTGCTATCATGGCCGGATGGCTCGGAGTCATACAACTCGCCGCTCATCAGGTTGTCATCACCATTTCGCAGCTGTTTTTCCTGATGATGCAGGGGCTCTCGTTCGCCATCTCGATTCTCGTCAGCAATGCCTTCGGCAGAAAGGACTTAGGATCTGTACGGGAATATGCCGGCAAAGGCTATTTAATGATTCTCAGCATTTCCGCGACTCTGTCAGTGCTGCTCTACTGCTTCCGCTACCAAGCGGCTGGAATATTCACAGACTCTCCAGAGGTTTCCGCAATGGCGGTATCGCTGTTCTTCCTGCTCTTCGCCTACCAGTTCGGCGACGGCCTTCAACTTTGTTTCGCAAATGTGCTGAGAGGAATCCAGGATGTCAAGCCAATCATGTACGCGGCTTTCGTCAGCTACTACATCATAGCCATCCCGTCCGCCTACTTTTTCGGCTTCAAGGCCGGACTTGGCATTCACGGGATATGGCTAGGTTTCCCTATCGGACTGACCCTCGCCGGAATCTTTTTCTACGCCCGCTACCGCAGTGATCTTAAAAAATTCAGCAAACAGGAGGATTAGAGTCCATGTCCACAAAGAATTCGGAACACATCGATATCGATATGCTTCATGGGCCTTTGCTCATGAAGATTCTTTTGTTTGCGCTGCCGTTGGCGGCCAGCAGTGTGCTGCAGCAGCTGTTCAATTCGGTGGATGTGGCAAGAGTTTGGTTCCATCAGAATGAAGACGGTTCTGTTGCTTCAAGGCTTGGTCTGCACCTACGAGATTCCTGGATCAGCCCTGCGTGGCATGGGCCATTCGATGCTTCCGACCCTTCTGACTGTTTTCGGGACCTGCATCCTGCGTATTGCCTGGATCTACACAGCCTGCCCGGTCTGGCAAGGATTCCATGCGCTGATGTTCGTCTACCCCGTCTCGTGGACCATCACCGGTGTCATGGTCATGACAGCCTGGCTCGTCACGTTCCGCAAAGTTCGCAAGAAATCACTAACAACCTGAGAGTCAACAGACGAAGCAGGCATAAATTCTAAAACAAGAGTTCGAGATCGATGACATCGATACGTGCCCGCATCTCCTCGACGGGAACCGGTTCGGTCTCGAAGGATATGGTGGTTGCTGAAACGTAATTGTTGTAAATGGATGCGATGCGCTCGGCATCAGCCAAAGCGACAGGCCTTATTATTCCGTCCATTCTGAATTTTTCCGAAAGATAACTAAAAAGCGGGAATATGACCGAGCATGTTCCCGCAAAACTTTCAATCGGTGGACCAGCACACGTTACAGGCTCTTGACCCACTCGTCAACGGCCTTCTGGCTGGCTCCGTTCAAGAGTTTGCCGGTCTTGAAATTGACTTCCGGATATTGCTTTCCGAGCACCTTGAGGGAGTTCTGGATTCCGCTGCCGCCGGATGTCATAAACAGGATCACGGTCTTGTCTTTCAGGCCGTAAGCCTCGATGAATGTGTTTATGATCCTCGGGGCACCGTTCCACCAGTTCGGGAAACCAAGGTAAACCACATCGTATGCGTCCAGGTTTTCCTTGCTCTTCACGAATGCCGGACGTGAGGAAGGATCAGCGTTCTCCTTGCAGCAACGCGATGTCTCAATGGTCCAGTCCAGATCCTCGGCGGAATATTCCACCTCTGGGGTGATCTTGTAAAGTTCTCCGCCGGTAGCGGTGGCGATCTTCTTCGCCAGTGACTCAGTCGTTCCGGTGGCGGAGAAATAAGCCACAAGTGTCTTGTTCTCAGTCATATTCTTCTTCTCCTTCTTTTGTCCGCAGGCTGTGAGGGTGATAAGGCCCAAGGCCACAACCGCGATGATAAACACTGTTTTTTTCATGATTCTATCGGTTTTGATTATTTCTCACAAGCGGCATACTGCTCATCCGTCACAGGCTCAAGCCATTCGTTGGTGGACTCTCCGCCAGTAGCGACATGGGTGGCGATGTGCTGGAACCAACTGTCTTTTGTGGCTCCGTGCCAATGCTTCACTCCTTCCGGAATGTCTACCACATCCCCGGCTTTTAACTTTATGGCCGGCTTGCCCCATTCCTGGTACCAACCCTCGCCGCTGACGCAGATCAGAACCTGCCTCGCACCGTGATGAATATGCCAGTTGTTGCGGCATCCATGCTCAAAGGTCACATTAGACATAGGCAGAACAGTGGCCTCGCCTTCTGCCAGATTAACAGGCTTCAAAGGAGCCAGATAGCTGTTACCGGTAAAGTACCGGGCGTAAGCGCTGTTAGGCTGCCCCTTAGGGAAATCCGTGCCGCTGAGTGGCGGCATCTGGGCAAACTCCTCGCCAAACACCTTCGCGATGGCCTGTGCGGCCCTGTAAGCCTCTATCTCTCCTACTTTCTCCGCCAGGACGGCCGGGATGGCGTGAATCTCGTCATCCTTCAGACCCATATTCCTTGAACCAGCGACGTGCGAGCCAAGCTGCGGAGCCAAACCCTCGATCGAGGCCAGCGCGCTGATTGTCGCCAACTCCCTTTCAGCCCAAGTCAGGACATCTCTCGCGAATATGTCACCGAAGAGGTGGGCCTTGAGGTAGTAATCCTCCGCCGGACAGAAAGCGTAATTGAAAGGCCTGCCGGTCAACCGGGACTGAACCTCGGTTCCGACCTTGAGAGCATCGAAATCCTCAGGAATCGGAGATGCCTCCGGTCCGACCTCTGTCTGTTTTCCGTCAGCTGCTCTCTGATCCAAGACTTTCTGGAGAGTTCCCAGCCCGTTCAGAGAGCGCGGGAATCCGGTATAGGCGTACAAGTGAGAGAGAATCTCCTTCACCTGATTGACAGTAAGGCCGTTGTCAAGGCCGTACCCTATGCTGGAGGCCAGTCCTGCGAGGTCGCCGCGCGCCTCGTTGGCAGCGATGGCCACTATGCCCTGCTGCCTTTCGTTCAATGTTTCGTTCTGTGCCATAAGATTAATGTTTGTCATTAGAATGCCAGAGAATATCAAGGCTATAATCTTGAGTTTCATATACTTCTTTCTTTATGATTGCTGCCGGCGGTACTCGCTCGGAGTCATCCCGGAGTGTTTCTTGAAGAATCTCACGAAGTGCTGAGGATAGAGGAAGCCGAGCGAAGCCGCCACTTCCTTGACCGAGAGTTCCGGTGAGGCGAGCTGACGCTTGGCGTAACTGAAAAGACGCACAGCGATATATTCCTGAGCGGTCTTGCCGGTCTCGGCCTTTACCATGTCGCCGAAGTAGTTAGGAGAGAGGAATACCTTGTCGGCAAAGTACTTGACTGTAGGAAGCCCCTCTGTCTCGGTCTTGCCGGAGGCGATATATTCATCGACAAGATTCTCGAATTTGGCGATGACACCGAGGTTCAGGTCTTGCCTTGTGACGAACTGCCTTTCATAGAAGCGGAGGCAATAGTCAAGAATCAGTTCGATGTTCGTTGTCACGAGGCTTTTGGTGTGCCTGTCGATTGGATTCTGAAGTTCCTTTCCGACAATCGCCATGCAGTCCGTGATTATCTTACGCTCATCCTCGGAAAGGTGCAGAGCCTCATTGGAAGCGTAGGAGAAAAAGGTATAGTCCTTCATCTTGCGCTCCAGAGAAGTTCCATGCAGGAAGTCCGGATGGAAAAGGATGCCCTTCGCCCTCTTCGGCACTCCGGCCACGGACTCGTAGCCAACGACCTGATCAGGTGCTATGCTGACAATCGTCTGGCCATCAAAGTCGTACTTGGTCTTGCCATAGTTGATGACACACCCTTTGGTCTCCTTCAGAAACAGTGAATAGAATCCGTTTGTGTGTCGTCCCGGAATGAGTTTGCTGTTGCTCTCGTCAAATTCCACGTACGCCACCAGCGGATGCATGGTCTTGAAGCCGTACATGTTGTTGTACTGCTCAATGGTCTCTATCTTGTAAATCTCGTCCATAATATTCCTGACTTTTCGGAGCGCAATTTATGCAAAACTTGGACAACTTCCACCATCGGGCACTAACGAAATGTAATCTTGGTACTTCTTTCCGTAAGAAAGGTAGTCAGGTTCTTTCTCGATTCATTCTCTGCCACTACAGCGCGGCGGTGCGGGCGGCGACAATGGCGGCTGCCTGTGCGAAGTCCTCACAGGAAGAGGCGTAGAGGACTCCACGGGAGGAGTTAATCAGGAGACCGCCTTGGGAGTTGGATCCGTTGGCGATCACTTCCTCGGCGCTTCCGCCCTGCGCCCCGACACCTGGGACAAGGAAGAAATTGTCCGGACAGAACCTCCTGATTTCCTTCAGTTTGTCAGACTTGGTGGCTCCTACCACGAACATCATGTTCTCCGGGGTGGAGATCTCCATCATCTTTTCCATCACAACCTGATAAAGAGGCTTTCCACCCTTCTCAGCAGTCTGAAAATCAACTGAGGACGGATTGGAGGACAGAGCCACCACGATGGCGTAGCGGCCGGGATATTCAAGGAAAGGGGTGACCGTCTCGCTGCCCATGTACGGTGACAGAGTAACCGCGTCAAAGTCGAAAGTCTCGAAGAGAGACTTTGCATACATTCTGGCGGTGTTGCCGATGTCTCCCCTCTTGGCGTCAGCGATGATGAACTGCTCCGGATGGTTTGAACGAATATGCTCGACTGTCTTGTCGAGGATTGCCATGCCGTCCACTCCGAGGCATTCATAGAAGGCGAGATTCGGCTTGAAGGCGATGCAATGCGGGGCTGTGGCGTCAATGACGCGCTTGTTGAACTCCAAAACGGCCTCATTCACAGTTCTGCCAGCCTTCACACACTCCGGAATCTTTGCGAAGTCTGTGTCAAGGCCGACGCAGAGCATCGAGGATTTCTTTATTATTTGGGAATATAATTCTGCTGTTGTCATGTTCGTTATTATATTATGCCACTTCGGCAAGCTCAGTGACCGCACTTCGGCAAACTCAGTGACCGTAGGGTCCCGGTCGCTGAGCCTGTCGAAGCGACCTCTATTCATAATATTCATAAAACTTGGCGATGGATTCCATTCCCGCAAAGAACTGCCGAAGCAGGTAACTCTCGTTCGGAGAATGAATTGTATCCCTTTCAAGGCCGAATCCCATCAGAAGCGGATCCACGCCAAGTATCTTCTGCATGTCCGCCAGCACCGCTATGCTTCCGCCACCACGGCTCGGAACCGGCTTGACTCCATAGACCTCCTCCATAGCCTTCGAGGCTGCCTGGAACGCCGGAGACGAGATCGGAATAAGAAACCCTTCCCCACCCTCGCAAGGCTTAACCTCTATGCGGCAATATTTCGGAGCGACCTTCTCCAGATGTTTCTTGAATATCCTCGTGATCTTGGCGCTCTCTTGATTCGGAACGAGTCGCATCGAGATCTTGGCGTGAGCCACGGACGGAAGAACTGTCTTTGCGCCCTCTCCGGTGTACCCGCCCCAGATTCCGCACACATCCAGACAAGGCCTGATGCCGATCCTCTCAAGCGGTGTGTAGCCTTTCTCGCCACGCAAGGCTTTGACTCCCACAGACTCTTCAAACTCTTTAAGATTGAACGGAGCCCTTGCCAGTTGGGCACGGTCTTTCTTTGAAAGTTCCACGACATCGTCATAGAATCCAGGAATCGTCACTCGTCCATCCTTGTCTATAAATCTAGAAATAAGGTCGCACAGTGTCTGGATAGGATTCGCGACAGTGCCACCATAATGCCCCGAATGCAAGTCCTTGTCAGGCCCTGTCAGAGTCACCTCAAGATAGGCCAACCCCCTCATTCCGCAATTGATGGACGGCACCTTGTCGGAAATCATAGTCGTGTCAGAGACAAGTATCACATCGGCCCCAAGCCATTTTTTATGTTCCTTGACCCAAGCCGGAAGGGACGGACTGCCGATCTCCTCCTCACCCTCGAAGATGAACTTCACATTGTGGCGCAGCTTGCCGCTGCGGAGAAGATATTCAAAAGCCTTGATGTGCATGAAGAGTTGCCCCTTGTCATCGTTGGCCCCACGGGCATAAATTGCCTCCTGCCCTGTCGGATCCTGCTTGATCACAGGCTCAAACGGATCCGTGTGCCACTTCTCAAGCGGTTCCGGCGGCTGCACGTCGTAGTGCCCGTAAACCATCACGGTCTTCCACTCCGGATTGATGATCTTCTTGCCGAACACCACCGGATTCCCATTGCTCGGATAGACCCCGGCCTCATCGGCACCCGCCTCCAGAAGCAGTTCCTTCAGCCTCTCGGCGCAACGTACCATGTCATTCTTGTGGTCCTGCTTCGCGCTGATCGACGGAATCCGCAGCAGGGAGAACAGTTCATCAAAGAACCGCCCCATGTTTTCTTGAATATATTCCTTCATTCCTTTGCGTTTTTTGCGTTTCACAAAAATAGCCAAAACCAACCGTATTTTCAAGCGTGGAGGATAACTCGTTAATATTCAAGAAAAGAAAATACCCTTCTCCATACCGTCACTGGTAGGAGAAGGGTACATTATCTAATTTATTTGAAAGGCGTTAGCCTCCACGCGATTACTTACGGAAAGCCTGACGTCTTGCTAAGTTACGGACATTCAGTGCCTTGCCCGAAGATGCAGCTGACCTGATTGACAGAGATGAAGTCGTGGCCGTACCATCGTAAAATGACGGCACACCTGTGTATGAGCCCTTGACAGAAATCTTGTAGTCATCGTCTGTCACATCGAAGTCAATCGTATAGGTCTTGCCTGACTTCTTGACGGTCACAGTACCTTTCTGAGCGCCACACAGAGGCTGGAACTGTCCTCCCTTGGTTTCGGTGGCAAGATACCAAGTTCCATAAACAGCGTTGTCATTCACAAGACCAGGCACAACAGTGAACGGAGCAAGAGACGCCGAGGATGTGATTTCCGTAGGATTCAAGACATTGTATGTGCCCTCCGAAAGTTCTTTTCCTGCCGAAGGAGCCGTGTTGAGTTCAAGCATCATGATCTTTCCAGGGCCAACAAGAGATTGAGAAGTAAAATCAACCTGACTGTCAGCAAGGTAAATCAGCCAATTGTTCGACACTCCACCTGTCTTGTAAATATCACCGTCAAATTCAAGATAAGCCTGAGTGAGTTCCTTGCCGAGATCGATTTCCGTGTACTCCTCCACAGGCGGATCTCCGGCATCCTTCACATCCTTGAGCACAATAGAGCCGGTGTAACGGAACTTGTACTCCTTGCCCCCGGCCGTGATGACAGCGTCAACCGTGTACTCGGAACCGTCAACAGTCACATCAACCGTACCTTTCTCAGCCATAATGTACTGCGGCTCGGTGTCACCCTCCTGATAAGAATAAATGAATGAGCCAACGATACCCCAAGCCCCCATTTCCGTGCCAGGCAGCCAAGTGTAGCTCTGCTCCTGATCATCGGAAAGAATCGGGATATAGTGGTTGGCAGGCAGTTTCGTGGCTCCGGTCTTAGGAAGATTGAGATCCAGCCAAAGGGCGGTGCCTTTACCCGCCAGTGAAAGACCGCCTTCCTTCACGTTTCCGGAAAGAAGGAACAGGAGATCATTATCATAACCGGTACCGTACTGATCACCACAATAATAACCGCCGGCGGTAGTCGCCACGATTCCGTTGAACTCCTCCTCAACGGTCACCTTGCACGCGGCGGAGAATCCTCCGTCAACGCTTGTGGCGGTGATCAAAGCCTCTCCTACGGCCACACCTGTCACTACTCCTCCGGCGACAGACGCCACCTCAGGCTTGGAGGACACCCATTCGACTTCCTTGTTTGTCGCGTCGGAAGGAGTGAACTCAACAGAGATCTCCTGAGTCTCCCCGACTGTCACCTTAACCTGGGTCGGAGATATGGTAATGTCCTCGACATGCTTCACAACAGTCACCTTGCAGGTAGCTTTGAGACTTCCGTCAGCGGTGGTGGCTGTGATCACGGCCTCACCCGGAGCGACAGCAGTCACAACGTCATTCTGAACAGTGGCGACGGAAGCGTCACTTGATTCCAATGAATATGTCGGATCAGTAGCGTCGGAAGGAGTCACACTGACAGTGATTTTTTGTGTCTCACCGATGCCCAAGACAACCGTCTCAGGCTGAATCTGAACCCCGGAGACATTAACATCTTTGTCACAGGACGTCAGAATGGATGCTGACAAAAATGGAAGCATTACCGCAAACGCGGCAATAATAGATTTAATTTTGCTCATAAACAATTCGTTAAGTTTGTTTTTCAATATCTATTCGGCAAATATAACAAATTATTGACTAATTTTGCAGTCAGAACATCAAGAATATGATTTTTATGACATTGCTGACCCTCGCGGGTCTGGCTTATGCTTTGTGGCGCGTCTGGACGATTCTTCCTTTGGGCTCTTCATGGAAAATCCTGATAACCGGAGGATGTCTCGCCGCCTTCCTCGCAGTATTCCTGAACTTTATGCCGTTCCTTGGAGATATTCCTCTATGGCTGTCATCCATAATCTATGAGACAGGAACGTCATCCATATTCATTCTGCTTTATCTTGTGATGATTTTTGTCCTACTCGATCTGGGCAGACTGGTCCATCTCGTACCGAAAACCTGGCTTACCAGCAATGGATGGACATCGCTCTGCATCCTAACCGCCATCGTGGGAATATTCCTGTACGGGAACATTCATTACAAGCATAAGGTGCGCCAGCCGATTGAACTGACAACGGAAAAGCATCTTGACAAAGATTTGAAAATAGTAATGATCAGCGACTTGCATCTCGGCTACCATAACCGTAGGGCCGATTTCGCCAAGTGGGTGGACATCATCAACGCCGAGAAGCCTGACCTCATCCTCATCGGAGGCGACATCGTGGACATCAATGTCCAGCCGCTGATAAGGGAGAATGTGGCAGAGGAGTTCAGCCGCCTTGAAGCCCCTGTCTACGCCTGCCTCGGGAACCATGAATATTATTCCGGAATCCACAAGGCATTGCCTTTCTGCAAGGATGCCGGAATCAATCTGCTGAGAGACAGCGTGGCCACCGTTGGAAACATCTGCGTCATAGGCAGGGATGACAATACCAATCCGGATCGCAAGAGCCTTGACGCTCTGATGGATGGAACAGCCGAGAGTCTCTACACCATTCTGTTAGACCATCAACCCTACCATCTGGAAGACGCTGAAAACCACGGCATTGATTTTCAGTTCAGCGGCCACACTCACAGAGGGCAGATCTGGCCGGCATCATGGATCACGGATTGTCTCTTCGAGGATTCATGGGGTGAGCACCGGCGCGGAGCCACCCGCTACTACGTAAGCTCCGGAATCGGCATCTGGGGCGGCAAGTTCCGCATCGGCACCAGATCCGAATATGTAGTGGCGACACTTCGAAGCGTGGCAGTCAAGTAATTATCAATAAACACATTAATTTACCCCTCCTCTGCCCTGAATCGGTAGTGGAGGGGTAAGTTATTCTACTATCTGTCAGCAAGTTGGCCGCCACAAGGTCTACAGCGAATTCTCCAGTTTGGACTTAGCGTAGTCAAGGGTGACAGTAAAGGTCTTCTTGCGGGAAGAAGGAGCGTCGTACATCGCGTCGTCGAAAATCTGCTCGCAGATCGAGCGGAGGCCACGAGCCCCGAGTTTGTTCTTGATGGCAGTGTCAACAATGAGTTCCTTGACACCATCCTCGATCTTGAGAGTCATTCCGTCAATCTCGAACAGTTTGGCGTACTGTTTGAGAATGGCGTTCTTCGGCTCGGTCAGGATCCGAAGTAAAGCATCCTTGTCAAGAGCGTCAAGATAGGTGATGACCGGCAGACGGCCGATGATCTCAGGGATGAGACCGTAAGCCCTCAAATCCTGGGCGTCAACGTACTTCAGGAGATTCTGTTTATCCACAACCTGCTTCTGAGCGGCTCCGAAGCCGATCACCTGAGTGTTGAGCCGCTGGGCTATGCGTCGTTCGATTCCCTCGAAAGCCCCGCCGCAGATGAACAGTATGTTCTGGGTGTTCACATGAATGAACTCCTGCTCCGGATGCTTGCGGCCTCCTTTCGGCGGGACATTGATGACATTGCCTTCGAGGAGTTTCAGCATAGCCTGCTGGACTCCCTCGCCGGACACATCACGTGTTATGGACGGATTGTCGCTCTTGCGGGCGATTTTGTCAATCTCATCGATGAACACGATTCCCCTCTCTGCCTTCGCCACATCAAAATCCGCCTCTTGAAGCAGCCTTGTGAGGATACTCTCCACATCCTCCCCGACATAGCCGGCCTCTGTCAGGACAGTAGCGTCCACAATGGTGAACGGAACATCGAGCAATTTCGCTATCGTCTTGGCCAGCAAAGTCTTTCCGGTTCCTGTAGGCCCCACCAACAGGATATTCGATTTCTCCAGTTCCACCCCGTCGTCAGGACGGTCCACGAGATTGTGGTTGATCCTCTTGTAGTGGTTATAGACCGCCACTGCAAGCATCTTCTTGGCACGGTCCTGCCCGATGACATATTCATCAAGAAAATCCTTGATCTCCACCGGTTTTTTCAAGGCCTCAAGGCGTCCCAAAGGTTTTCCATCCTTTGAAACACTGCCAAGGGTGTCCTTGAGATAGTCGTGCGCAAGCTCAACGCAATCGCTGCAGATGAAACCGTCCAGACCCTGAAGCAGGAACGGAACCTCACGCTCCGACCGGCCGCAGAACATACAATGTTTTGTAGTACCTGTGTTCTTCTTCTGAGGCATTACTTGGATTTCTTTGTAAGGATCTCGTCCACCATTCCGTACTCCAAAGCCTCCTGGGCTGTCATCCAGAAATCCCTGTCCGCATCGGCGAAAACCTTGTCGTAAGGCTGTCCGGAATGCTCGGAAATGATGTCGTAAAGTTCCTTGCGTGTCTTCTCGATCTCCTTGGCCGCGATCATTATGTCAGCGGCCTGACCTTGAGCACCTCCAAGGGGCTGATGAATCAGCACTCTGGAATGAGGCAGACATGAACGCTTTCCCTTCTCTCCGGCGCAAAGCAGTACAGAGCCCATCGAAGCGGCCATGCCAGTACAGATGGTAGCCACATCAGGCTCGACCAACTGCATGGTGTCATAAATCGCAAGGCCCGAAGTAACCTGTCCGCCCGGTGTGTTGATGTATAGCGAAATGTCAGCGCCGGAATCCGTGGAAGCAAGGAAGAGCAGCTGAGCCTGAATGATGTTGGCGACATCATCGTCAATCGGAACACCAAGGAATATGATCCTGTCCATCATCAGACGGCTGAACACGTCCATCGAGGCGACATTCAGTTTCCTTTCCTCGATAATGGTCGGATTGATGTAGGCATCCGTGGCTCTCTGATAGCGGTCAAGGGTCATGGAACTGAGTCCAAGACCCTTGGTCGCATATTTATGAAATTCCTTGTTCATAACTACTTAAGATCGCGGAATTTCTCCTCGGAGATCTTCTTGTCCTGAAGAGTGACCTTCTCTTTGACGGCGGCGATCACCTTCTCGTTCTCGACGTTCTCCTCGATGTTGCGCATCTGCCTCTCGTCCTTGAGCATCTGGGCGGCCGCATCGGTAAGGAGTTCCTCCGGAACATTGCCCATGCCATACATGGCGTACTGGTAGGCGGCGTAAGCCTTTGCGGCCTCCAGCATATCCTTATCCTCAACCTTGAGTTCGAACTTCTTCATCAGAGAGCCTCTGACAAGCTGCCAGCGGAAATCTCCGAGGAATCCGTCAAACTCCTTCTCGATCTCTTCCTTGGAGAACTTCTCCTTATTGTTCTCGTAGAGCCATCTCTTGAGGAACGCCTCAGGAACATTCACATTGGCCTTGTCCACAAGGTA
>DCMG01000126.1:27061-45112 GCA_002321335.1 Bacteroidales bacterium UBA1628
AGATCCTGAGAGAGTCTGTAATCAGCCTCCTGCTTATAGTTGGCCTCAAGTCTCTCGGCGATCTTGGCGTCGAACTCCTCGGTCGTCTTCACTGCATCCTTGCCGAAGACCTTGTCGTACGTCTCCTGGCATTCCGTGGCCGGAACGAATGTCTTGACATTCACCACGGTCACATGCCAAACCGGATCAAGGGCGGCGAGTTCCTCCTTCTTCATCTTAAGCATTGAGGACCTGTCGGTCTCGTTGGTGAAGGCTTCGTTGACATTGACGTCGAACTGGTCATCAGCCTTTGCCCCAAGGAAGCTGTTCTTGGCATCACCTTCAACTTTGCTTACCGCCACATATACTCCCTCGGCGGATTTTTCACCCTGTGTGAAGTCAACTACCAGATAATCATCCTCTCCAGCAGTCTCGCCCTCCTCAAGCTGTCCGTACTGCCTGAGGATGCTGTCCTTCATCGCGGCCTTTGCCTTGTCGGTCACCTCGATGTTGTAATATGGCAGCTTGTCATCCTTGGTGACATCAATGTTAATCTCAGGAGAGAGTCCGAGGTCGAACTTGAACTCGAAATCGTTGCCGTCCTTCCACTCCTGCTCTTTCTGTGACTCACTGGCGATAGGTTCTCCGAGAATGTGGAGGTTGTTATCCTTGATGAACTTGTCGAGCTGCTCGGAGATGACACCGTTGATGGCCTCATAAAGAGCCTGCTCTCCGTAAATCTTCTTAACCAATGACGCTGGGACCATTCCTTTGCGGAATCCCTTGAAGTCAGCGTTTCTCCTGTAAGCGGAAAGCCTCTTCTTCTCCTGCTCGGCATAGTCCTCAGCCTTCAGGGCGATTGTCAGTTCGATGTTAAGATCATCGATTTGATTCTTGATTACTTCCATAATTCTGTAAATATTATTTAAATTAATTATTCTTTCTTTGAGGGTAAACCACCCTTTCATGATAAATCTGTGAAAGATAAGCCTTCAAGGTTTCCTTCACGGTGTTGAGATCCTTTATAGATATGTCAGCCTCGTCAAACTGCCCCATCTTCATCTTAGACGCGACAATATTCTCGACAAATGTTGAGAACGTGGCGGAAGAATTGTCTTTCAATGTCCTGGAAGCCGCCTCCAATGTGTCGCAAATCATCAGGATGATCTGCTCCTTTGTCTGAGGCTTGCGGCCTGAGTAGAAGAAATCCGAAACATCATTCGGGTCGCCTCCCTCGTTCAGATACTTGTTGTAGAAATACGATGTGTTGGACGTGCCGTGGTGCGTCAGGATAAAGTCCTGGATCACATCAGGCAACCTGTTCTCCGCAGCCAGTTCCAGGCCGTCGGAGACATGCTTGATTATCGCTCTCGCGCTCTCCTTGGGAGTAAGATGCTCATGATAGTGCACACCGCCCGGAGACATGCTCTCGTTCTCGATGAAACAGAGAGGGTTCTTCATCTTGCCGATGTCATGGTAAAGGGCTCCGGCCCTCACCAACAGCACATTCGCATCAATGGCACGGGCAGCCGCATCGCACATATTCATAACTTGAAGCGAATGCTGGAATGTGCCTGGAGCCTTGTGTTCCAATTCACGCAGAAGCCTGTTGTTCGTGTCGCAAAGTTCACGGAGCCTAGAACTGGAAACAAGGTTGAACATTCTCTCGAAAAGATAGATGAGAGGATATCCGGCCACAATGAGCACCGAACCGATGAACATATAGAGCACGGCGATGTAAGGGTCGTCGTTCACCATGTCTATGAGCCTGAAGCCGAAGTATGTCACCAACAGGCTGACGAACACAATCCCGGCCATGATGAACTGCTGCCATCCTTGATTGAAGAAGCGGAAGGTGAACACAGCCACGATGCTCGCAAGAAGGAACATCACGAAAAGCACTATTCCGTTCTCCGCGAATATCAGCAACGGCAGGAAAGACACGCAGCAGATCGGGAATATAACCTTGTTCTTGAAGAAGGCCTCAAGGTAAAGAGCCGTCAGCGTGAACGGCACCATATATAGGCAGCGAGGCGCGAATTTATTGATTATCAATGCCAGTACAGAAGCTATGATAAAGATGAAGATCAGATACCAAAACTTGCGGTGATCCAGGAACAGTTTCCTGTTCAGGAAATAGATCATCAAGAAGAAAAGCAGCACCAGCACGAATGCGATGAAGGCGTTGCCGAGCCAGAAAAGGATTCTTGGCCCGCCATACCCCATACTGCTTTCATATTCAACCTTGTACGAGTCAAGCATCTGGGCTATCTCAGCGGTCACAATCTCGCCTTCAGAGACGATAAGCTGCCCGGCGCTGACGAAACCTTGCGTTGTGGAGACCTGATTGGAGGATTCTGAACGGACGAGTTCCGTTGTCTTGGGATCATATTCAAGATTAGGGACGATGAAATCGTAGATTCCGGCGGCTCGGAGAACCGAATCCGCATTGATTTTCGGATACCTTGCCGCCACATCAGACAGCAGACGGCTTTTGGCCTCTGATTCCTTGAAAACCTCACTTACAGGTTTTTTCGTTGCCCTCTTATCCCTTTGAATATACAAGACCGCCCCTGAAGGGTCGGAACGCCCATCCATTTTCACACCCTCATCCGAAACAACCCCGTTGGAGTAGATGTCGTCCATCGAAGACACAACCAAAGGCCTGAGGTAGGAATATGTCCCCATATCGATTCCCTCGGCGGCCTTTCTGCAGTTATCCACAATATCCTGACGATACCGATAGTAAGGAATGACAACAGGCTTGCTCCTGCTCCTGTCCTCGCGGATCTGCTCGTCAGTCTTCAGGATGGGAAAATCAAACTGCGCCAAAAGCGTCTCATGAGACCACGGCGACCCCTTCCTGTAGTCATAACTGAATTTCGCGGTCCTCGGGAAAATCAGTGTGAGGACGAGAAACAGCATGACCAGAGGAACGAGCACCCTGTAATTTATGGACACGTGAGGCAGTTTCATTATTTCTTGTTATTTGAACGGACTTCCGGCTTCTTTCGCTATAAAACTGTATGTAAGTTTGTCAGTAAGCCTTGGAAAGAGCCTGTGAGCAAGCACCGTGATCTTGCCAAGACTTGTGAGTATCATCTGCGACTTTCTCTTTTCCAGCCCTTTGGCAAGGTACTCGGCGCACTTCTCTGCGCTCATCAACTTGTCTTCCTTCAAAGGAGTTTCGCCTTGCGGGCTGCCGTCGGCTGTCAGAGCGGCCTTGCGGACGTTTGAATCCGTATAGCCAGGGGCGAACACAAGCACGTTGAGTCCGTCCTTGAGATGCTCGATGCGGATAGTGTCAAGGAAGCCTCGAATGGCGTACTTGGACGCTGAATATCCGGTTCTCGCCGGAAGAGCGGTGAAACCGGCTATCGAAATCACGCCCACAACCTGCCCCTTGCTTTGGAGAAGGTAAGGAAGCGCGAACTTTGTACACTGTACCGTGCCCCAGAAGTTCACATCCATCAAAGAGCGGATAACACTGAGATCCAAGTCCTTGAACATGGCTCTCATGGAAATTCCGGCATTGTTGACCAGAATGTCTATCCTGCCGAATTTACGGACGGTGCAGTCTATGAGGTTACGGCAGTCTGACTCAACCGTGACATCGGTCTTGACGCACAGAACCTTGTCCGGATCCGGGTTCACGGAAGGAGCGAGTTCTTGGAGTTTGTCCAGTGACCTTGCGGCCATAACGACGTCCGCACCGAACGAGCCAAAGAGACGGGCAGAAGCCAACCCTATACCAGAACTGGCTCCCGTAATGATGATGACCTTATCCTTGAAATACTCAGGATGCATACAAGTCACTAATCAGTAATTAATTACATAATAGTCTTCACTGCGATGTCATCTCCGTCGTAAGCCCCGGCATCGAGTTTCTGCTTGATTTCCTTGAAAGCGTTGAGGGTGTATGCGATGTCCTCATCGGTATGGGCAGCGGTACATACGATTCTGAATATGACCATACCCTTAGGGATGACAGGATAGATGACCATCGAGCAGAAGATGCGGTAGTTCTCACGGAGATCCATGGCGATCTTTGTGGCCTGAGCCACGCCGCCACCGTCAATGTGGATAGGAATCACGCAGGCCTGAGCCTCGCCGATGTCGAACCCGAGATCCTTGAAACCTTTCTGAAGTGTGTGCGTGACATGCCAGCACCTCTTGCGGAGCTCGTCACCTTCCGGAGACATGATTATCTCAAGACGCTTGATGTTGCCGTACACGAAAGCCATAGGCTGAGACTTGGCGTACATCTGCGAGCGCATGTTCAGACGCAGGTAGTTGATGATCTTGCGAGGGCCGGCGATGAAACCGCCGATTGAAGCCATTGACTTGGCGAACGCACCGATGTAAAGGTCAATGCCGTCCATGCAGTGAAGTTCCTCGGAAGTTCCGCGTCCGTGCTCACCAAGAAGTCCAAAGCCATGGGCATCGTCAATGAATATGCGGAAGCTGTACTTCTTCTTGAGCTCGACGATCTTGTCCAGGATACCCATCGCCCCAGTCATACCGAAAACGCCCTCGGTGATGAGGAGGACTCCTCCACCGCTCTCCTCAGCTTCCTTGCATGCCCTGGCAAGAACCTTCTCACAATCAACGATATTGTTGTGACGGTACTTGTACTTGCTTCCGATGTGAAGGCGGATTCCGTCAAGGAGGCAGGCATGAGCCTCAGCGTCATAGACGATAACATCATGACGAGCAGTCAGGCAGTCAATCGCTGATACAATTCCCTGATAGCCGAAGTTGAAGAGGAAAGCGTCCTCTTTCTTCTCGAAGTCGGCGAACATTCTCTCAAGCTTCTCGTGAAGGGCGGTGTGACCGGAAAGCATGCGGCTTCCCATAGGATAGGCCAGTCCCCATTTTGCAGCACCTTCAGCGTCAGCTTTGCGCACTTCTGGATGATTGGCAAGTCCAAGATAGTTATTCAAACTCCAGTTTAGGACTTCTTTCCCGTTGAAAGTCATGTGAGGGCCAAGTTCGCCCTCAAGTTTTGGGTACATGTAGTAGCCGAATCCCTGATTGAAATATTGTCCGATAGGACCGCCCGAGTCCCTTTCGATTCTGTCAAAAATGTCTAGCATATCGTGTGTTGTGATTATTACCTATAATAAAAAAAACTAAGCGTCAATGTTGGCGTAATGCGCGTTCTCCTCGATGAACTGCCTTCTTGGAGGAACATCGTCACCCATCAGCATGGAGAATGTCCTTTCGGCCTCGGCGGCGTTGTCGATGGTGATCTTGCGCAGACGTCTCTTGCTCGGATCCATGGTCGTGTCCCAAAGCTGCTCGTCGCTCATCTCACCAAGACCTTTGTACCTCTGAACGGTCACTCCCTTGTCAGAACCTTTTCCAAGACGCGCCGTAGCCTCAAACCGCTGCTCGTCAGTCCAGCAGTAAACCTCTTCCTTGCCTTTCTTCACAAGGTAAAGCGGAGGTGTGGCGAGATAGACATAACCGTTCTTGATGAGGTCAAACATGTAGCGGAAGAAGAATGTCAGAATCAGGCATGCGATGTGGCTTCCATCGACATCGGCATCGGTCATGATGATGACCTTGTGGTAGCGGAGCTTGCTGAGATCCATCCTCTTTTCTCCATTCTCGTCCTCCTGGGCGACAGTGACACCGAGGGCGGTGTAGATGTTGCGGATCTCCTCGCTGTCGAAAGCACGGTCACCCGCGGCCTTCTCCACGTTCAGAATCTTACCTCTCAACGGAAGGATGGCCTGGATTCTTCTGTCACGGCCCTGCTTTGCGGTACCACCGGCGGAATCACCCTCGACAAGGAACAACTCGCATCTCTCAGGATTCCTCTCCGAGCAGTCCGCCAGTTTGCCAGGCATTCCGGCTCCGGTCATCGCGGTCTTTCTCTGCACCATCTCACGGGCTTTGCGCGCGGCGCTGCGGGCGGTGGCGGCAAGCACGATCTTCTCAATGAGAAGCTTGCCCTCTTTCGGGTGCTCCTCAAGGTACTGGTCCATGGCGGCGGAAGTGGCCTGCGACACAGCGGATGTCGCCTCTGGGTTGCCAAGTTTGGTCTTGGTCTGTCCTTCGAACTGCGGCTCGGCGATCTTGACAGAAACCACAGCGGTCAATCCTTCGCGGAAATCCTCCGGAGCCAAATCGCCCTTGAACTTGGCGAGAAGGTTGTTCTTCTCGGCATAGTTCTTCAGCGAACGCGAAAGTCCCATCTTGAAGCCCTGAAGGTGTGTTCCTCCCTCGATGGTGTTGATGTTGTTGACGTAAGAATATATCTTCTCGGAGAATCCGTTGTTGTACGAGAGGGCGATGTCGATTGGTATCACCTTGTCGCTCTGCACGCAAATCGGCTCGGGAATGAGCTGCATGGCACCCGCGTCAAGATATTCAATGAACTCCTTGAGACCTTCCTTTGAGTAGAACACATCGCTGCGGTAAAGCTGCTTGCCGGTAGGCTTGGAGTTGCCGTTCTCATCGGTGACATATTCATCAACAAGTTCACGCTCATCGGTGATCGAGATTTTGATTCCCTTGTTAAGGTAGGCAAGCTCACGCATTCTTGCGGCGAGGGTGTCATACTTGTAGACATTGGTCTGCGTGAATATGGTAGGATCCGGATGGAAAGTGATGATGGTTCCCGTGTCGTTGCAGTCGCCTACGATTTCGACCGGCCCGAGCGGCTTGCCCTTTGAATATTTCTGCACGAAAACATGTCCCTCACGGTGAACCTCGGCGATCAGGCTGTCGGAAAGGGCGTTCACGCAGGAGACACCGACACCGTGGAGACCTCCGGACACCTTGTAGCTGTCCTTGTTGAACTTACCTCCGGCATGAAGGACTGTCATAACGACCTCCAAGGCCGAGCGATGCTCTTTCGGGTGCATTCCGGTCGGGATTCCTCGTCCGTTGTCGGTCACCCTTATGGAATTGTCAGGAAGGATGGTGACACTGATGTCGGTACAATATCCGGCCATAGCCTCGTCGATACCGTTGTCGACCACCTCGTATACCAGATGATGGAGTCCCCTCTCACCGATGTCGCCAATGTACATCGAAGGTCTTTTCCTGACAGCCTCCAGTCCTTCCAGCACCTGAATGCTGCTTGCGGAATACTGCTCTTCCGCCTTCTTCATCTCTTCGTTCTCAATCATATTCTGTTGTCTGTTTTTATCAAGTTTATATGGCTTGTCCATAAAACAGACAAATTTAATAAAAAAGGCGGGCAATGCGAAATTTATTTCCACATTGCCCGTCTTTCAGCTATTTATTCCAAGATTATTTCGCCACGTTGGTACTCGGTTCTTCGATGCTTCGACAAGCTAAGCAACCGAAGACTACAAGTTCAGCGACACTCCGGCGGTGACCCAAAGCCCTTTTTCAGCATAGAACGGATTCCTCTGGATTGTCTGACAAAGCAGGTTGCCTGATTCAAGCCAGAGTTCCACCTTCCTGTTGAACTTATAGCCGCAGTTCACGCCAAGATCCACATAACCTGGCACACGCACCTTGACAAAATCCTCGGCGACTGTAGACGCGCACTCACCTTCACGCCACGATGCGGCCTCCACAGAGACTCCGGCGTAAATACGAGAGCTGATGTCATACGAAGCCCTGACCTCTCCGCTGAACTTAGGAAGCGCGAAGCCATAACATGGCGTCTTGCCTGGGAATGACACATTTCGGTAGCGGAAATCAGCATCAACCTTCATGCGATTAGGCCTCCATCCAAGCAAGACATTGGCATAAAGCACATTCATGTCCGAATATACCACCGAAGGGACTAGCGTGCCGTCAGCGGTGAAAAGTCCTGCCTCCATCAATGCGTTACCATACATGGCAAAGCCTCCGTTCACATCAAACTGCAGCGATGAAGCGATGCCTCCTCTCACGCCCAATCTGGCGTTCAGGCTCTCCACAGTGTTGTCTATCAGCGGCGTCATGAACTCGAAACCACGGTTCACCAAAAACGAAGGATTAAGATGGTGGTTCTCGGAAATCTGTGACGAATATGCGTTCAGGCGACCTCCGCCGGTAGCGTCCGCATAGAGAGAAACATTCTCGCCAGCTGCGAAACTGACATGGGCGTCAGGATAAAATATCTGTCCTGCGTCACCCTTCATCTTGCTGAAAAACAATGTGTCTGACGCATCGTTCCTGAACACGAATTCGAGTTTGACTCCAAGATTCAGGTTCCAACGTCCGTACTTGAACCTATAACTAGGGGTCAGAGCCACACGGCCAATGTTTCCGTTATAAAAGCGGCTGTATGAGGCGGACTCAATCTCGAATCCGACCAAAATGCTCCTGCGCGCGCTCAGCACGGGACCAGCAAGAGCATCGACAGAAAACCAGCCTTCTCCCAGATTGTCAACAGATTCACCACCAGGAAAAGCAAAGGATCCGTAGTCCAATCCGTCATTGGCGATACGCCCCCTCAACCCCACGTCATATAGGAAATACGACTCAGAATCATTGTTCGAGCGGACTCTTGCTTTAAAGTCAACGGCATTATATGAGCGTGACATTACCGTGTCCTTCGCGGCCAATCCATAATAGCCTACACCGAATGACAAAATGGCTTTGTCCCAGTTGAAACGTCCGTCAAAGCCAGCCGATGTCAATGCGTCATAGCCTTTGAACCCTCTCCCCGACTTGGCCAAACGGAAGAGTCCTTCCTTCAATTCCGGAGCGACCTCGTGATAGTTCCCCCAAAACGACTTGTGCCCGGCGTACAAACTCATCTGGAACGGACCGCTTTGCTCAGGACTGAACACAAACTCAAACTGAGGGTGAAGAGTGTAGCCAGCACCGGCCTTGAGATAAAGTTTCCGGCCTCTCCAGGCATCCTTGGCGGGTCTCATGTCCAACATATAAGGCTTGAAACTGTAAGCACCCTGATACGGTTTATCAAAAACCTCGTAATCAAAATCCAGATCGAAGCGGAGCAGCGAGTCCGGCACATTCATCTCCAGCAATGGCTTGTGAACCTCTGAGGCGTTGCCCTGATATGTGTTCGTGACCTCGACGGTCGGATTGAAGTTCTGCCCGAACGAAACCGCGGCGGTCATAAGCATTGCCGCGGAAACCATATATATCCTTCTCATATTCATTACCACTACATCATGGCTTTAAGTTTCTCAAGACGCATTCTGACATTGTCCAGCACATCATCTGACGTGCCTTCCGCAGGCTTGTAACCATTCTGGACACTCTCAAACGTGGCCTTTGCCTGAGTGAGGTTATCCTGCTCGGCGAACGAGTCTCCAAGAGTGATGAACGCTTTCGCGAGCCAGTAACTCTGGTCACCGGCCTTCTGGGCGAACGCATAGACTTTCTTCTCGACCGTGTCATACTTGCCCTGGTCGCAGGCATCCTGAATGATCATATAGGTTGCCTCGGCACCCTCTGCGGTGGAAGGAGCAGAGCTGAGGCTTGTGAATATCTCAAACGCGGCTTCGCGCTCGTTCATCGAAAGAAGCGACTTTGCCTTGATATAATCCGCCTCACGTATCTCTGCTGCCGCACTCTTCCCGTCAGCCTTCACCTTGTCGGCGCATGACTTGGCCGAAGCCCAGTCTCCGGCCTTGTATGCCGAACGCATCATGCCGATCCTGGCCGTGTGCCTGTTGTTATCAATCTTGGCGTCCTCAAGCAGAGATGAATAGCCGCCGAACGCGTCCTTGTAACGCTGCAAGTCGTAAGACAGTCTTGAGAAGTTCAGGATTGCGGTCTCGGCGAACGCTGAGCCTTCGCCTTTCTCTATAGACTTCCTATACCAGTCGCAAGCCTGCTCTTTCTTTCCCGTGTTCCTGTAACATTCCGCAATATAGAATTCAGCCTCAGGAACTTTATGTCCTGACGGATAGCGCTCAAGGTAAGTCTGGAACGAGGCCAAAGCCTTACCGTAGTTCTCCGTGAGGAAAACCTGCTCGGCCGCGTTGAAGTACATTGTCTCCTTTTCGCTGTCGGACTTGTCCTTGATCACACCGGCCTTGTCGGCGAAATCAATGTACTCGTCCGTACGTCCCTGTGACTGGTAGATCGACTCAATGGCCAGAAGAGCGTCCTGGGCATATTCAGTGCCGGGCATTTCCGCGATGACCTGCTTGTAGTAGCCAAGGGACTGGTCGTACTCCGACATATTCCTTGAAATCATTCCAAGTTCGATCAGGGAGCGGGCCACGATGGTCTTGTCACTTGTGGAAGAACGGAGCTTCGTGAACGCCGACACAGCGTCATCGTTTTTGCCGGCGGCGACGTACGCCCTGCCAAGCTCGAACATTGCGTCAGAGTAATATTCCACAGACGGCTTGGCGTTCAGAGCCTTTGACAACGCACCGATCTTGCTGTCCATATCCCCGAGAAGCCCGTAGGCGATTCCGGCACGGTAGTTCGGGTAAAGGTTGTTCTTGTACGGGAAACGTTTAAGAGCGTTCTCATATTCAGTGACCGCGGCCTTGTAGTCCTTGCGGATGAAATCGCAGTCTGCGCGGCGGACGGCAGCGTCCTCACCCTCCGTCAGATCACGGCCTTGGAGATATTCATCAAACCACTTGGCGGCGCTGGCATAGTCTCCAAGACGGAAGTAACAGTAAGCCAGATCATAAGGAATAAGCCGTCCTTCCGTCTTTCCTTCAAGGGCTGAGTTGTTGTACAAGTCCTTGAACGTCTCCAGAGCCTTGTCGAACTGGTCGCTGCGGTAGTAGGACTCGCCGAGCCAATACCTTGAAAGTTGGGAGAACGGGGACCGTCTGTCAGAATAGAACGACGAAGCTCTCAGGAAAGGGACCGCATCCCTCCAGGAACCTGTCTCCACGAGCTGTTCGGCACGCAAATAGTTGGCCTTCATATAGTTGGCCTTCTGGTCATTATCCAGCATGTCTATGTTGGAATATGCCTCCACGGCCCCGGCGTAATCGTGGCTGTAGAGTGACGCCAACGCCATATAACTGTAGATTCTCTCCCCTTTCTTCTTGTCTGAATATTTGGAAAGATATTCATTGAACACAGAAGGATTGTGGTTCAGGTCAAACGACAGCTTCGCATAGTTGAAATGCGCGTCCTCCTGTATGTCAGGGTTGAACGACCGTCCTGACGCATCTTTGAAAGCGTCGAGCGCCGCGACCTTGTTGCCTGTCTGGATGTAGCTGTAGGCCAGATTGTAGTTCGCTATCTGTCCGATGGAGTCGGTCCTGTTCCTCATCAGAGAGTAGTTCTCGATGGCTCCCTTGTAGTCTCCTGTGGCGTAAAGAAGCGATCCGGCGTAGAAATAGTCATTGCGGTCCATGTCGTTCTCCCCGCTCCGGGCCACATCGTAATATTCCTTGGCCTTGGCGGTGTTGCCTTTTGCCAGATACGATTCTGAGATGATCCTCGCAAGGTGCCGTTGGCGCTCCTTAGGGGCGTTTTCATAGACCTTCACTCCATTCTTCAGCACATAGGAATAGTCCTTCCGCATGAAGCGGCATTCCACCATATAGGAGTTGGACATCTCGGTGAAACGAGGATCCCTCGCCGCCTTCTCGAACCAATCGAAAGCCTCGTCGAAATTCTTCTCGGAATAGTTGATGTAGCCCAATGAATATCTCGACGGTGCGGTGTAATCCGACTGAACCCTCTTCTCCGACTTCTCAAACAAAGACTTGGCCTTTGCCAGATCCCCGATCTCAAAGTATGAATATGCCTGCTTGAAAGCATATTCAGCGACAAGATCGGACGGAAGCCTTTTCTCCGGTACTCTGTCAAACTCTGAAACGGCGGCATTGTAGTCCTGTTTGTCAAATAGATTCAACGCTTTGTAGAAATGGATCTGCGGCACAAGGACGGAATACGGGTGCGCGGCCACAAATTCATCTGCCAAAGTCTCGTTCCCGACCTCCTGCAGCCTCACGGAGCAAAGGGCCTCGTAGCCGCCGGCGGTCACATCCCCGGTTCCGGCATAGATTTCTCCGAATATGCTTCCCGCCCTCTCGAACATTCCATGTCCATAGAGTTCAGTGGCGAGACGGTACTGATCACGACCGGCCTCCTGGGCCGACACGACCGTACCCGCACCAAGTGAGAGCGCCGCCAGAAGCGCCGCCGCAAGTTTGCTTGTCATATAGTTTCCAATCATTTTCATCAACGAAAAATATTCTACAAATTTACTTAAGGAAAATGAAAAATAACATACATATTTCCTAAATATACCCGAAAAATAAAGTATATTTGCGTTACTATGGAAGTAAACGCGCTATCAGCATCAAAAAGCGAGCCGCTGGTCTCATTCCGGGACGCGGACATCGTTAACGGGGAAAGCACCGTGATCTACGGGCTTGACATGGACATATTCCCGGGAGATTTCATATACATCGTCGGCAAGGTCGGGACCGGCAAGACCTCGATCATCCGCACGATGATCGGCGAGAACCCCTTGGAGAAGGGATCCGGCGAGGTCTGCGGCTTCAAGCTGAACGGGCTGAAGGACAAGGATATTCCTTACCTCAGGCGCAAGATAGGAGTGGTGTTTCAGGATTTCCAGCTGCTGATGGACAGGTCCGTCGAGAGCAATCTGGAGTTTGTCCTCAAGGCCACTGGCTGGAAGGACCGCAACGAGATAGACAAGAGAATCATCGAGGTCCTGGCCGATGTCGGAATGGAGAACAAGGCGCACAAGATGCCTCACCAGCTCTCGGGAGGCGAGCAGCAGCGCATCGCAATCGCCCGTTCCCTTCTGAACAGGCCAAGGCTCATCATCGCTGACGAGCCGACCGGCAATCTGGACAACGAGACGGCAGACGGGATCCTGCGGTTGCTGACCGGAATCAACAAGGAGGACGGCACGGCCATCGTGATGGTCACTCACAACAGAGGCATCTTCGAGAAGTATCCCGGCAGGGTCTTCGTCTGCAAGGACGAGAAGTGCAAGGAGAACCTTAACGATGAAGTGATAGACCTTGCCTTGACCATATAGACTCTTATGCTGAAAAAAGACAGGTATCATCACATACTCTCCTGGTTTCAGGCCAACCAGCCGGAAGTCAGGACAGAACTGCACTACGAATCCCCTTTCCAATTGCTTGTGGCTGTGATTCTGAGTGCACAATGCACTGACAGAAGGGTGAATATGGTCGCTCCGGAGCTTTTCAGGAAGTTTCCGAAGCCGGAGGATCTGGCCTCCGCATCGTTCGAGGAAGTGCTGGCGGTGATCAAAAGCATTTCCTACCCCAACAGCAAGGCGGCGCACCTCATCGGGATGGCTCAAAAATTGTTGCGGGAATATGCCGGTGAAGTTCCGTCGGACATAGACCAGATGATGACTCTTCCCGGGGTCGGACGCAAGACGGCCAACGTTCTCGCCTCCGTGATTTATGATAAACCGGTGATCGCTGTTGACACGCACGTTTTCCGTGTATCCCACAGGATGGGATTGTCTGACGGGAAGACCGTGGAGGCTGTAGAAAAGGAGCTTGAGTCATACATTCCGGCAGGACTGAGGGCAAGGGCGCACCACTGGCTCATTCTCCACGGACGGTACACCTGCACGGCCAGAACCCCGAAATGCGAAGGGTGTCCGCTGAGGGACTGGTGCCGTGACTACGAACAGAAACACAGAATGATATTATGATACAGTTTTCCCCTGAGAACATACTCCTCATCGGATCCATCCTGATATTCACGGCGATACTCATCAGCCGGGCCGGATTCAAGTTCGGGATCCCGGTCCTGCTCCTGTTCATCGTCGTCGGGATGGCGTTCGGAGTCGACGGACTCGGACTGGCGTTCGACAATTTCCACATAGCACAGTTCATCGGCACCATCGCCCTCTGCGTCATCCTGTACTGCGGAGGCCTTGAGACGAAATTCGACACGATAAAACCTGTTCTGAAAGAAGGAATCGTGCTGTCCACGGTCGGGGTTTTCCTGACGGCCTTGTTCACGGGCGGATTCATCTATTTGCTGACAAGGGTCGGGCATCTTTCCGAGGGAATGTCGATTGTGATGTGCTTCCTGCTCGCGGCCGTGATGTCGTCAACAGACTCTGCGTCAGTGTTCAACATCCTGAGGAACGCCAAGATGAAACTGAAGGAGAACCTTCAGCCTGTCCTTGAGCTGGAGTCCGGATCCAACGACCCGATGGCCTACGTCATCACCATCGTGCTCATCCAGTGCGCCCAGCAGCTTTTCGAGCCGGCATCCGGAATCAACATCGACTACGCAAGGATGGTCGGCAACGCACTTCTGACATTCACGATGCAGCTTGGAATCGGCGCGATCATGGGTGTCGGACTCGGCCGCGCGTTCTCCTGGGCTCTCGGGAAACTGAGCCTGAACGGAGCGTCCCTATACGCCATCCTCGTGCTGAGCATCGGCTTCTTCATCTACTCGATCACAGGACTTGTGAACGGCAACGGATTCCTAGCCATCTACCTCGCGGGTGTGATCATCGGCAACAAGCCGATGGCCCACAAAAGGGAGGTTTTCCGGTTCAGTGACACGGTCACATGGCTGATGCAGATGGGGATGTTCCTCACGCTCGGGCTGCTCGTCAACCCTAAGGAAATGCTTTCCGTGGCTCCGGTCGCTCTGCTCATCGGAGTGTTCCTGACCTTTGTCGGCCGTCCGCTTGCCGTGTTCATCTCCCTGCTGCCATTCAGAAGACTTTCGTTCAAGGCAAGAGTGTTCATCTCATGGGTCGGCCTGAAAGGCGCGACCCCGATCATCTTCGCGATATTCACTGTCGTGGCCGATATTCCGGGGTCCGACCAGATCTTCAACATCGTCTTTTTCATCACGATGGTCTCCATGCTGATCCAAGGCATGAGCATTCCGGCTGTGGCCCGGAAACTGAATCTTGCGCTGCCTCAGGAGAAGGCGCCGGAGACTTTCGGGATCGAGATTCCGGAAGAGGCCGGCAAGCTTATGGATCACCGGCTTACAGAATCCGATCTGGCGGCTGGAGACACACTGAAAGAAGTTGTCCTTCCAGAGGGCACACGTGTCGTGATGATAAAGAGGGACGGCGAGTTGATCGTCCCGGACGGTTCGGTCAAGCTCAAGGTCGGGGACAAGCTGCTCATGATTATGGGCAACCAATTTGACGAATCGGAATAATGATGTAAATTTGCAGCCCGGTGCTCCGGTCGCTGAGTCTGCCGAAGCGACTGTATAATATGAATTAAACCAAATTATTAGGAATATGAAAAGAATTGTACTTATCCGTCACGGCGAAAGCCAGTGGAACAAGGAGAACAGGTTCACAGGCTGGACCAACGTCGACCTCAGCGAGAAGGGTGTTCAGGAAGCCCTCGACGCCGGAAAGGCCCTCAAAGAGGCCGGAATCACCTTCGAGGTCGCCTACACCTCTTATCTTAAAAGAGCCATCAAGACCCTCAACAACGTTCTCGATGCCATGGATCTCGACTGGATTCCTGTAAAGAAGACTTGGAGGCTCAACGAGAAGCACTACGGAATGCTTCAGGGTCTGAACAAGGCCGAGACCGCCCAGAAGTACGGTGACGAGCAGGTGCTCATCTGGCGCCGCAGCTTCGATGTTGCTCCTCACAACCTTCCTGAAGACGATCCTAACAGCGCTACCAAGGATCCTCGCTACGCCCTCGTTCCTGATCAGTACATTCCTCGCACAGAGGCCCTGAAGAACTGCATCGAGCGTGTGATGCCTTACTGGGAGTGCGAGATCTTCCCTGCCCTCAAGCAGCACGACAACATCGTGGTTGTGGCTCACGGCAACAGCCTTCGTGGCGTTGTGAAGCATCTCAAGGGAATCTCTGACGCTGACATCGTTGGACTCAACATTCCTACAGCAACTCCTTACGTCTTCGAGTTCGATGACGATCTCAACCTCGTAAAGGATTACTATCTCGCTGATCCTGAGGAGCTCAAGCGCAAGCAGGAGGCTGTGGCCAAACAAGGTAAGTCGAAATAATTAAATAATTATTTCGACTTACCGGAATAATTCCTTTACCGGACGATTGTAACCGAAATGTAACACGGTTGCAACCGTCCGGTAACATTTTATGGTGACCTTTGCCTTTATAAAAAAGGTCACTTCGACAAGCTCAGTGACCGAACAATAACATTTAAGGTTACAAATACGATTAGTACGGTTGCTGAGCCTGTCGAAGCACCGAAGCGACAAAGAAAACATAGAATTATGAGTGAGATTTACCTTGTGATTGTGGTGTTCCTGTTCGTGCTGGCCGTGTTCGACCTGATGGTCGGAGTCAGCAACGACGCTGTCAACTTCCTGAACTCAGCGATAGGCGCGAAAGTGGCCAAGTTCAGGACAATCATCATCGTGGCCGCAGTCGGAGTGTTCCTCGGAGCCACAATGAGCAACGGAATGATGGAGGTCGCGCGGCACGGAATCTTCCATCCAGCGATGTTCTCCATGAAGGAGCTGATGTTCATCTTCCTCGCCGTGATGGTCTCTGACGTGATCCTTCTTGACATATTCAACAACCTCGGCCTGCCGACCTCGACAACAGTTTCCCTTGTGTTTGAGCTGCTTGGAGGCACGACAGCGTTTGTGCTGCTGAAACTGGCCAACGACACCACCGGACTCACGGTGGGCGATCTGATGAACACGGAGAAGGCTCTCGGCATGATCATGGCCATCTTCGTCTCCGTCGCCATCGCATTCTTCTTCGGAATCGTCCTGCAGTACATCTCCCGACTGGTCTTCACTTTCACCTACAAGAAGAACCTCAAATGGAAGATAGGAATATTCGGAGGCATCGCCACGACAGCCATCTTCTACTTCATGCTGTTCAAAGGCATCAAGAGCATGTCTTTCGTCACTCCGGAAATTCAGGAATATATCCAAAGCAACACGCTCACATTCCTTGGAATATGCTTCATTGCGTCAACAGCCGTGATGCAGATCCTGTATTTCCTGAAAGTCAACGTGTTCAAGATCCTGGTGCTTATGGGCACTTTCGCCCTTGCGATGGCTTTCGCCGGCAACGACCTCGTCAACTTCATCGGAGTGCCTCTGGCAGGATATTCATCCTACACAGACTATGTCACCAGCGGCGCCACCGACCCATCGACATTCATGATGTCATCCTTGGACGGGCCGGCCAAGAGTCCGCTCATATTCCTTGTGGCCGCCGGTGCCATCATGGTCTTCTCACTTGCGACATCCAAAAAGGCCCGTAACGTGATCAAGACCTCGGTTGACCTTTCCCGCCAGAGCGAAGGCGATGAGATGTTCGGTTCCTCGAAAATCGCCAGAGTCCTGGTTAGATTCTCGAACAACACCGCGAATTTCTTCCAGGATGTGGTTCCAGACAGAGTAAAGGCTTGGTGCGAGAAACGCTTCAACACGGATGAAGCCAAACTTCCAGAAGGTGCGGCCTTTGACGAGGTCAGAGCCACCGTCAATCTGGTTGTGGCCGGTCTGCTGATCGCTCTTGGAACCTCGCTCAAGCTTCCTTTGTCAACGACTTACGTCACGTTCATGGTGGCGATGGGTTCCTCACTGGCTGACCGTGCATGGGGACGCGAAAGCGCTGTCTACAGGGTGACCGGAGTCGTCTCCGTCATCGGAGGCTGGTTCATCACCGCCGGAGCGGCTTTCATCCTTTGCTTCCTCATCGCGATGCTGATGCACATTGGTGGGTTCGTGGCCGCCTGCATAATGATGGTTCTCGCAATCTTCCTGCTGATCCGCAGCAACATCCGCTACAGGAAAAAGGCGGAGGAAGAGAACGGTGACGTCACTTTCAACCAGATGATGCTCAGCACCGACAAGGGCGAGATCCTTACCCTTCTGAGCAAGCACATCTCCGACAGCCAGGCCGATTTCCTTGAATATGTCAACACAACTTTCCGCCAGATCACCGATGGATTCATCAAGGAGGATCTCGGAATGCTGCACAAGGCGGAGGACACAATGAGACGCAAGAGAGAGGAGTTGAAGAACAGCCGCCGCAAGGAGATGATCGGCTTCCGCAGGATCGACCCGGAGGTCGCCATGGAGAAGAACACCTGGTTCCATCTCGGCAGAAACTCCTGCGAGGAGATCCTCTACTGCCTGAGACGTATCGCCGACCCTTGCGAGGAGCACGTGGACAACAA
>DCMG01000153.1:0-39974 GCA_002321335.1 Bacteroidales bacterium UBA1628
GCGAGGAGGCAAGCTCGGCCTGGAGGTTGACCTTGTCCATCTCGGCGATGACCTGACCGGCCTTGACGATGTCGTTGTAGTCAGCGTAGAGCTTGTCTATGATGCCTGAAACTTGCGTGCCGACTTCTACTTTGGTGACAGGTTCGACTGTACCCGTGGCTGTGACTGAACTAGAGATGTCTATCCTTTCAGCCCTGACAGTCTCAAGCGTTACTGTTACCTTCCCGGTAGGACGGAAGGTCAGCCAAAGCGCGGCGGCAGTGCCGATGGTGCCGATGATAATCCATAGAGTCTTGGTTTTCATATTCATTGAATTTTATAGTTTCCTTGGTATATGTCGAGTAACGCATTGTTCATCAAGGCTGTGTATTTTGATTGAAGCAGCTGGACACGGGCGTTAAGAAGGTTGTTCCGGGCCGTTATAAGCTCCACCGTGTTCTTCATCCCGATGTTAAACTGCTCGGCAGTGAGTTCGTAGCTCTGCTCAGCGTACTTAGCCTGTTCTTTGGCGGAAGTGTACTTGGACTGGGCAGAGACCGCTTCAAGATAAGTGTCTTCGACCTCCTTCAGCAGAGCCTTCTCCACGCTCATTTGCTCCAGTCTGCTGTTTTCGGCTTCAATCTTTGCCTTATTGACGGCTGTCTTGGCCTTCCTGCCTTGAAGAATAGGAATCTGTAGGCTGAGGCCGATGCTCTCGTTGAAATTCCTCTCAAGCTGGCTGCCGAAAGAATCGCTCGTTCCGGAGACATTGGTTGTTCCGAGGCTCGCTGTCGCTGATAGGGTAGGGGAATATGCCGACTTTGCCTGTCTGATGCTTAAATCAGCCGCCAGTACGTTCAGCCCGGCTTTCTTTATCTCCGGCATTGATTCAAGGGCATTGGCGTAGACTTCTCCCTTGCTTGGAAGCAATCTAAGGATTCCAGTCTCGTCATCGGTCGGCTCTTCAAGCTCAATCTCATCGCAGACTCCGAGTTCTAAAAGTTGCTTGAGTTGCAGCTTGCAGTTGTCCAGAGTCGCCTTGGAGGATGTGATTTGATAGAGGTCGCTTGCGTGCTGGCTTTCCAGCTGGGCGACATCTACCTTGCTGAGTTCTCCGGCGTTCTTGAGCTCCACCGCCCTGTCAAGCAGGGCTTTCGATGCCTCGGCGGTGCTTTCGCTGACCTTCACTGCCTCACCAGCGTAGAGACACTGCATGTAAGCCTTCACGATTGAAATCACCACATCGTTGGTGTTTTCCGCCACAGACAAAGAATCTACTGAGTTCTGTAATCGATTTTGCTTCAGCGCTGTGCGAAGACTTCCTCCGCTAGACAGAGTGATCCCCGCGTTTAGTCCGTAGTTACCGGACCAGCTTGTGGCCTTTGACGTACTGTAGACATCTGACCCGACGACCGTGCTGTTCTCGCTTTCGGAAAACGGTCTGTTGGTGATTCCTTGACTGGCAGAGGCGTTGAGATACGGGAACATGGCGGCCTTGGCCTGATACGTGTCTTCAAGTCCGGCCAAGTGGGCGTTCCTGCTCTGGCGCAAGGCTATGTTGTTCTCCACGGCGTAGTCGATGCATTCCTGCAACGTCCATTTTTTTGTCTGCGCTCCGGCGGTCATGCAGTAGACCGTCATGGCTGAGATAATGATGATTACGTCTTTTTTCATATTCATTGATGATCAAAAAAACGGTGGCGAATGTAATAGTGCGGTGGGTTGTATTCAACTGAAATCGACAAACACACATATTTCATCGACGAAAATGATTATATTTGTCTTGCGGCCATGACGTTTGGCTCATTCCTAATGGTCAAGGCTGTTTGATTTGCCGGTCATGCCGGCCGCATAACACGAGAACAGTAACAAAGAATATGACAATGAAAGTTTCAAATCTCATCTGGAGGGCAGCCATCACGGCGGCTTTGACTCTCGCCGCGGCCTCATTGGCCGGAGCGGAGTCACGTTCCGATTGGAAAGCCCATTGGATCACCAATTCGTGGGTTCAAAGCACAACAAACACTTGGATTTCCTACCGTAAGGAGGTCAATGTGGCAAAACGTCCTGACAAGCTTGTCGCCAAAATAGCGGTGGATTCAAAGTACTGGATGTGGATCAACGGTGAGCTTGCTGTCTTCGAAGGTGGGCTCAAACGCGGTCCGTTCCCTAACGGAACATATTACGACAAGGTAGATATCGCTCCTTATCTCAAGGAGGGCAACAACACTATAGCCATACTGCTCTGGCATTTCGGCAAGCAGGGGTTCAGCCACAACAACAGCGGCCAGGCGGCTTTGATCTTCGAGGCTGTTTCTCCTGAACTGGAAATACTTTCCGACAACTCATGGCTCTGCGTCCCTAATCCGGCTTATAGCAGCACGGACGCGCCTCATCCGAACTACAGACTTCCGGAAAGCAACATCCGCTTCGATGCGGGCAAGGAGCAGCATGGATGGAATATGCCAGGTTTCAATGTACGAAAGAAGATGTTCAGAGCCGCCATAGTGGATGAGATGGTGTGGCCTGCCATGGGTGAGCTTGTGGAGCGCCCGATTCCTATGTGGAAGGACTACGGGCTTAAGGAATATGTCTCTGTCCGTCTATCCAACGACACCGTCTATTGCAAACTGCCTTACAACGCCCAGGTCACACCTTACCTAAAGGTCGAGGCCAAAGGGGGAGAGATGGTCAGGATAATGACCGACAACTATCGCGGCGGCAGCGAGAACAATGTCCGAGCCGAGTACATCACACGCAAGGGCGTTCAAGAATATGAGAACCTCGGCTGGATGAACGGTCACGAGGTCTGGTACATAGTGCCTTCCGGAGTGAAGGTTCTTGACCTTAAGTACCGTGAGACAGGCTACGACACTGAGTTCTCAGGCTCGTTCGAGTGCGAGGACCCGTTCCTCAACGAACTTTGGAAACGTTCGGCGAGAACTCTTTACATCACTATGCGCGACACCTACATGGATTGCCCGGACCGCGAGCGCGCCCAGTGGTGGGGAGACGAGGTAAATGAACTGGGAGAGGCCTTCTACGCTTTGTCTCCGTCAGGTCAGTTACTCGCCAGAAAGGGCATCCTTGAGCTTGTGAACTGGCAAGCGGCCAACGGAGTGCTTTACTCCCCGGTGCCGGCCGGCAACCGTGTGAGCGAACTTCCGCTCCAGATGCTTGCTTCCGTGGGCTGGTACGGTTTCCACACTCAGTACTGGTTCAGCGGTGACAGCAGTTTTGTGGCGGAAGTCTATCCTAAAGTCGAGCGTTATCTGTTCAGAGGCGGTCTCTGGAGATTCCAGGATAATGGCCTTCTGAAAGTCCGTCCAGGTGATTGGAACTGGGGAGACTGGGGCGATGACATTGACACGGAAGTCTTGACTAACTGCTGGTATTATCTTGCCCTCAAATCCCAAAAGGAATTCGCACGCATTCTCGGTAAGGAGAAGGATGCGGAGACGATTGAGGCTTTGATGAAAAGAATATCCGACAGTTTCGACGCATACTATTGGACAGGTTCCGCCTACCGTGATCCGAACTACAAGAAGCAGACTGACGACCGCGCTCAGGCTATGGCCATCGTTTCCGGCCTTGCCTCTGCTGACAAGTATCCGGCTCTGTTAGAGACCCTTAAAAAGGAGTATCACGCAAGCCCTTACATGGAGAAGTACGTCCTTGAGGCTCTCTTCAAGATGGGACACGGTGATTTTGCCATCGAGAGGATGAAGTCTCGCTACGCCAAGATGCTTAAGTACGACTACACAACCCTGTTCGAAGGTTGGGGAATCGGCAGCGAGGGCTTCGGTGGTGGCACGATCAACCATGCTTGGAGCGGAGGCCCGCTGACTATCCTAAGTCAGAAACTCTGCGGAATCGAGCCGACATCACCTGGCTTCAAGACATTCGAGGTCAAGCCTCAGATGGGGTCTTTGAAAACGGCGTCCGCCTCTCTTGAGACCCACTTTGGAATGATCCGTGTATCCCTCAGCAGAAAGTCAGCCAAGTCACATGTGGCCTCGCTCACGATAGAGGTTCCGGAAGGCACCACAGCCACTGTCACGGCCACAAACGGCAAACCGAAGACTATTGCCGCGGGAACATATTCATTGAAAATCAAGGTTGAATAATTCATAAAATTACTTGTTATATGACTTTAAAAACTTTAATTGCAGCGGCGGCCGTCTCATTTGCGGCCATACTGCCGGTCGCGGCCAAAGATGTGACATACAAGGTAATTTCGCCTGACGGGCATCTTTCAGCCACTGTTGTTGTGGGGCAGACTGTTTCGTATTCGGTTTCAAGAGATGGTGTCAACCTGATCGCTCCATCGGATATTTCTATGTCTTTGTCAGACGGAATCGTGTTCGGTGAGAACGACAAAGTACGCAAGGTCAAAAAAGCCAGCGTGGATCAGATCCTCCCGACCGTTGCCTATAAGAAGGCGCAGGTCCGTGACAACTACAATGAGATTACACTCATATTCAAAGAGTTCACACTTGCATTCCGTGCTTATGATGAAGGTGTGGCCTATCGTTTTGCCAGCTCGTTGAAGAATGATTCAAAGGTGTTGGCCGAGAAGGCTCAGTTCAATTTCGCAAAGGATTGGGACGCTTATGTGCCTTATGTGAAGCAGCACACGGAAACCCTTGAGAGCCAGTATTGGAACTCTTTCGAGAACACCTATTCCATACATGCTCTTACACAGTGGAACAAGGAACGTCTGGCGTTCCTCCCGATCGCAGTTTCGGCGGAGGGTGGCATGAAGGTGCTCGTCACAGAGTCAGATCTTGTGAACTACCCAGGGATGTACCTTTATAACGAAGGCGACGCTACGACCCTTACCGGACGTTTCGCTCCGTACCCGAAGACAGTTGAACAGGGAGGACACAATATGCTTCAGGGCGTAGTCAAGGATCGCGAGAACTACATCGCTTCCTGCACTGCCGGAGAGTCTTTTCCTTGGAGAATCATCATGGTTTCGACAAATGATGCGGAACTTGCCGTCAATGACATGGTATGGAAGCTCGGCGAGCCTGCCGATCCTTCGGTGGATTATTCATGGGTAAAGCCTGGCAAGGTGGCTTGGGACTGGTGGAACGCATGGAATCTTTACGGAGTGGATTTCCGCGCCGGAATCAACAACGACACCTACAAGTACTACATCGACTTCGCTCAGAAGCATGGCATTGAATATGTCATCCTGGACGAGGGCTGGGCTGTCAACAAGAAGGCCGACCTGATGCAGATAATCCCAGAAATCGACCTCCCGATGCTTTGTGAATATGCCAAAGCGCATAACGTTGGCCTTATCCTTTGGGCTGGCTATTATGCCTTCGACCGTGATATGGAGAATGTTTGCAAGCATTACTCCGAGATGGGCATAAAGGGTTTCAAGGTCGATTTCATGGACCGTGACGACCAGTATATGGTTGATTTCTTCAGGCGTTCGGCTGAAACCGCCGCCAAATACGGACTTTTGATTGACTTCCACGGAGCGTTCAAGCCGGTCGGACTCAACCGCACCTATCCTAATGTGATCAACTACGAGGGCGTTTTCGGTCTGGAGCAGATGAAATGGAGCAAGCCGACAGTCGATCAGGTTACTTATGATGTCACGGTTCCGTTCATCAGAATGGCCGCGGGCCCGATGGATTACACCCAAGGAGCTATGCGCAACGCCACCAAGAAGAACTATCAGCCTGTGAACTCAGAGGCGATGAGCCAAGGCACCCGCTGCCACCAGCTCGCTGAATATGTCGTCTTCGACTCTCCGTTGAATATGCTGTGCGACTCTCCTTCCAACTATATGGCTGAGACTGAATGCACTGAGTTTATCGCAGAATGCCCGACAGTCTGGGACGAGAGCATCGCCGTGAATGGTGTGCTTGGCCGTTACATCACCCTTGCCCGCCGCAGTGGCGACGTTTGGTACGTCGGTTCCCTTAATGATTGGAAGTCCCGTGATCTCACACTTGATTTTGGTTTCCTCGGTGACGGCGAATGGACAATGGAAATATTCCGTGACGGCATCAACGCCGACCGCGCCGCCCGTGACTACAAGCGTGAGTCCGCCATCGTTCCTGCAGACCGCAAAGTGAAGATTCACATGGCTCCTGGCGGCGGTTGGACAGCCCGTCTGACTAAGAATTAGGAATATACACAATCCTTATTATGGATAAAACTTCATTCGTCCGCTCCTTTTCGGGGCGGGCGTTATTTTTATATATTCACGCTTCTGGAGCCTCTGTTTGCTTCCTCGAAGCGTAATTGTCGAGGAATCACGCTTTTCAAAATCGTGATTATTGTTATCTTTGCACTCTGTTAAGTGAGTGTCAAGATAAGTGTATCCTAGCAATTTGAGGAATGTCCGACACGATGACCAGAGAGCAGCGGCATTATTGTATGTCGAGGATCAGGGGAAAGGACACGCGGCCGGAGATGGTCGTGAGGAGATACCTGCATGCTCATGGGTTCAGATATTCGCTTCACGTCAGGAAGTTGCCGGGGTGTCCGGACATAGTGCTCAGGAAATACCACACTGTGATATTCATTAACGGATGTTTCTGGCACGGGCATCCAGGGTGTGAGAAGTTCAGGATGCCGAGTTCCAATGTGGAGTTCTGGCAGGAGAAAATCCGGAGGAACAAGGAACGTGACGCTCAGGAAGTGGCTGCCATGGAGGCGTTAGGTTGGAATGTGATTGTGGTTTGGGAATGTGAACTCTCAAAGGCTAACAAGGAAGACTCGCTGGAGAATCTGGCCGATACGCTTAGACGTAACATTGAACCTGAGTCCATTCATCCTATTCCGCCTTCGGTGCGCAAACTGTCGTTGAAGGAATAGGTTGCTTACGGTAATATAATTGAGTATATTCGCAGAAATATTCAGAAAAGATGAAGCCTCTAAAAGTGCCGCGTCAGATGGTGTTCAGCCTGTTCGTTCTGGCTTCGATAGGAAATCTAGTCGGCCAATTCGTTGTGGGACATGTTCTTGCGGTGTGCACCAAGCCATTGATTGTGCCGTCGCTGGCGTTGTATTGCTGGCTCCTTTTGAAGGAGAATGATGTTTGCGGGCGCAGGGTGGTCACTTTGATGCTGGCCATGGCGTTCGGGGCGCTTGGGGATGTGTTGCTGATGTTCAGCGGTCAGAGTTGTTTTCTGGCCGGATTGTTTGCATTTCTGATAGGACACCTGTTCTACTTGTGCACGATTCCGTTCCCTGACAAAGGAGGACATAAAAGAATATTCAGTGTTGCCCTTTTTGCGTTGTTGATCATCATCATGAGTGTCGCTTCGCAATTCTTTGCGGTGAAAGGCTTTATGGGAATGTGCGTGACGGCGTATGCCTGCGTTTTCGCCTTTGTCATCCATGCCGGAATCATGGCTGCCGTGGACACTAAGAACAAGTTGTTCGTAGTGACGGTCATAGGTTACGTTCTTTTCGTTGTTTCTGACACGATTCTGGCTACCGGAGTCTTTACTGACCTGAGAATTCCGAAGCGTGGATTTTGGGTGATGCTGACCTACATTTTGGCTCAGACGCTCATCTCGGTTTCTCTTACTTTGGTGGAAATAAAAAAGCAAAAGAAATAAGATCTCAAGAAATTGACAATTATCCCGAAAATTGTTAATTTTGTATCGCAAAACACGGAGGATTGTCCGAGTGGTTTATGGTGCTTGTCTCGAAAACAAGTCGGCTGAAAGGCCCCACAGGTTCGAATCCTGTATCCTCCGCTTTCACTGATTAATAACAAGTTATGACTATACAAGATTTGTCTGGCGCCGCAGCGATGATGCTTGTCGCGGCAATGGTTGGTTGTACATCCAACGACCCGATTGTGAATATTGCCTTGAACAAGGCCGCCTGTGCTTCGTCTTCTTATGATTACAACCTTACGGCGCAATTGATTACGGATGGCGTTGTGGAAACAGCCGAGCCTGCTTGGCTAAGAGTCAGCACGGCTGAGGGGGAATTGCCTCGGCGCGAGAAGGAGTGGACTGTGGATGCCGGGCCATATTCAAGCAACCGGCTGGACGGTGAGACCAATTACCTTGAATATGAATGGAGCAGACAGAAGTTTTCAGCCGGTTGTGTGCGTGTGCGCGGGTATGTGGTCTACCAGGAACCCGTTAAAGGGTGGTCTGTCACATGCAAGGCAGGTGATTCCGGTGCGGAAATGAATCAGGTCGGATTTGCCGGAGGCACCGGCTTGCCGGGAACAAAACGTTTCCCTGAAGTGATTACGGATCCTAACAAACAGACCGAGTCAATCTCACGTCCGTCACGTGAGCTGGATTTGGAAATACCACTCAAAGATGCGGTTGATTTCAATCATTTCAAAATTGAGTTCAATATGGAAGGAGCCCTTTTCTGGGTGATATATGCCGTGGATTTCTCAACGGAACCGAAATTCGGAAGAAGTTCAGACACCGGACCTTATGATTCCAAAGAATCACGCGGATTCAATGTGCTTCCGTCTGAGGTTTATTCAAGCGTGTGGATGAGCGCTGACGACAAACCTCAGTGGGTACTGGTTGACCTTGGATCGAAAAAGAAATTCCGTGAGGTTCGTCTGAATTGGATTCATAAGTCAAATGTTGGCAGCATTGAAGTATCGGACGATGAGAAGACTTGGAATAAGGTGGCTGACCTTCCGCAGACTGATTCTCTGACATATTCTGTAAAGGCTGCCGGTAATGCAAGATATGTACGACTTTCCATGGAGGGAACTGATGAGAGCGGCCATTTCGCTTTGAGTGAGATGGAAGTGCTTGGTCCTAAGGTGGTTGAAGATGTCGTACCCGAGTGGCTGCTTCAGCGTGCATCGGCAGTCAAGGAAAGTGGCGAGGTGATTTCCTCCAATGAATATGACGACTCTGATTGGTTGCCGGCTGTCGTGCCGGGGACCGTTCTTTACAGTTACATGGCTGCCGGAGCCGTGCCGGATCCCGGAATCGCGGACAACAATCTTCAGATTTCAGAATCGTTCTTCAATTCTGATTTTTGGTACAGGTGGACTCCGGACACCCAGTCGCTGAGCCCGTCGAAGCTGGCGGAAAGTGAGTCTTTGATTCTTGCATTCGACGGAATAAATTGGAAAGCAGAGGTTTATGTCAATGGAAAATATGTAGGCAACATCGCCGGCGCCTTCAAACGCTCCCGCTTTGACATCACGGACTTGATAAAAGGCGATAATGATGTCATTGCCGTTCACATTATAAAACCAGCCCATTATGCGGCAGTCAAGGAGAAAAACGCCGAGAGCCCAGACTTCAACGGAGGCCAGCTCGGGGCCGACAACCCGACTTTCCATGCCACTGTGGGTTGGGACTGGATGCCTACAGTCAGAGGACGTGACATGGGAATATGGAACGATGTTCGGATCGAGAAGGTGAAGGCTGTGACTTTAAGTGATCCTTTGGTTCAGAGCAAGATAACGGATGGACTTGCGTCGATGACCGTTTCGGTCAAGATTGTGGACGGAACTTACAAGTCGCTTCGACAGGCTCAGCGACCAGAGAAAACCATATGCGGAACCCTGAGGGGGGCCATCAGCGACATTGAGTTCTCAAAGAAAGTGGAATTGAAAGCAGGGGAGAGCGAAACGATTATATTCACCCCGGAGGAATATCCTCAACTGAAGAATCAGATAATCGCTCTTTGGTGGCCTAACGGCTACGGCGAGCCTGCTTTGCACAAAGCTTCCTTTGTATTCATCCCTGACGGAGCGACTGATGCGATGACATCTATCGAATGGCAGGCTGGCATCAGGGAATTCACCTACGGCGATGTTATGAGTGACCTTAAGATGTTCATTAACGGTCGCCGCTTCTTCCCTAAAGGCGGCAACTGGGGCTTCAGTGAATATAACCTCCGCTATAGGGCTGATGAATATGAAACTGCGGTCCGTATGCACAAGGACATGAATCTGAATATGATCCGTAACTGGGTCGGCCAGACGGGCGATGAGGAGTTCTATGATGCATGCGACAAGTATGGAATCGTAGTATGGCAGGATTTCTGGCTGGCCAACCCGGCAGATGGTCCGGATCCTGACGACAATGAGATGTTTTTGGACAATGCCAGAGATTATGTCAGCCTTATCCGCAAGCATCCGAGCATCGGTCTGTACTGCGGCCGTAACGAAGGCTATCCTCCTGCTGCGTTGAACGCCGGTCTTATAGAGACCGTAAGCGCTCTTCATTCGGACATCGTTTATATTCCAAGCTCAGCAGATGACGGTGTCAGCGGCCACGGTCCTTACCGTGCCGTCGAGCCTTCGTACTACTTCGAAAACCCGGCTGCCAAGTTCCACAGCGAGAGGGGAATGCCTGCGATCATGGAATATGAAAGCCTGCGTCAGATGCTCACTCCGGACCATCTCTGGCCTACGAACGATGTCTGGGGACAGCATGATTTCACAAGAACGGGAGCTCAGGGCGACACAGCGTTTGTCGGAATGGTAAGAAGGCGATTCGGTGAGCAAGCGATGGAGTCCGCCGAAACGTTCGCGAAATATGCCCAGTGGGTCAACTATGATGGCTACCGTGCTATGTACGAGGCGAACAACGTCGGACGTAAAGGACTCCTGATCTGGATGTCACATAGTGCCTGGCCAAGCCTTGCATGGCAGACCTACGATTATTGGTTCCGTCCGACCGCGGCCTGTGCCGCTGTCAGAAAGGCCTGTGAACCTCTGCACATCCAGTTGAATCCAGCGTCAAACCAGGTTGAAGTGGTGAACGCCAGCTGTGGTGATCTTGAAAACCTGACCGCCAGTGTTTCCATCGTTAACCCAAGTGGTGAGGTGATATATTCAAAAGCCGCCAGCATTAGTCCTACTGAGGACACGACTACTCCAGTCATTGATGTCGCTGACGTGCCGGACGGCCTTTGCATAGTGACTCTCAAACTGACTTCAGTTGACGGCAATGTCCTTTCGGAGAATCGTTACTTCCGAAATTACCGCTCTGGTAAGGACACCGGTAACTATCAGGCACTTGTCGGAACTAAGTGGCTGGACGACTCAATGCTCAGATTTGATTGACGAGCTGAATGAAAAAAAAATAAAACCCAGATTTTTGGTAACGTGCAAAAATCTGGGTTTTCGTTTTTTTATACCGCCCTTTGCGGTAAGTACTGTTCCATTCAACCGGATAGACTCTTGTGAAGTTGACTGTTGGAGATGTAATTGTCTCTGTCTGCCAGTAACTTTAGTCTCCAAACTTCACATCAGCCATCACAAAGTAGTGGTCGCTTGGCAGGATGCCCTTGATCCTTTCCGTGATCATGCGGCAATGAACCGGCTTGGCCTTGCCGTGAAGATAGATGAAATCAATGCGGGTGTTCTTCTTGGTGTACTTCTCGCCTTTGAAATTATGAAAAGAGAAACGGTCCGGGATGTCCATCCATTCGTAAGCGTCTTTCCATCTGGCGGCGTGAAGTGTCTGGGCCGCCCCGTCTGTGATGCTTGAATTGAAATCCCCGCAGATGATCTGTGGAAAATCTTCGGCATACTGACCAGCCTCCGCAACCAGCATCTTGGCCTGTTCACGTCTGGCGTTGTCGGACTTGTGGTCAAGGTGCGTGTCAAGTATGCGGAACTCCTCACCGGTTTTCTTGTCACGAAGCCTGAGATAGTTGCAGTGCCTTGCCCTTGTGGTTCCCCACGATACAGTGCCCCCGATGAGCGGCTCCTCTGACAGCCAGTAGCAACCTGCTCCGAGCATCTCGTATCTGGAGGTCTTGTAGAATACCACATTCTTTCCGATGAAGTGATAGCCTTCAGTGAAAGGATCCATTTCGGGACCTGAGAATCCGAACGAAGTGTAGCCTTTCAACTCTTTCTTCATGTACTCGTTAGAGTCATAGATGACCTCCTGCATACAGATGATGTCTGGTTTCTGGGCAAGTATCACGTCCCGGCAGACCTCCCGTCTTTCCTCCCAGGTGCATCCCGGTTTCTTGGTGTCTTCCGGCAGTCCCGTTATGCGGATGTTGCAGGTCATGACGCGGTGGGTACCTTTCTCCTGCGCGTCACGGCTGAGACCTTTCGCGGCGGCACTCGACTGTGATGTGCCAGCAATCGCAAGCAACGCAGTCAAGGTCGTAATAATCAATGATTTGTTCTTGAATATATTCATGATTGGAACAATTTTATATTCTTTAGTCCCTGAGGTACGCCCCGGTCTCCTTGAGTTCCTTGCGGATCTCGGCCACATTTACCTTGGCTACCGGCACGCCTTCCTCCAATGCGATTCTTGCTGCCCTTCCGGCTGCCTCTCCCATGGCCATGCAAGTGGACATCACTCTCGCGGAAGCCATCGCCTCGTGGGTCATTGAGGCGCAGCGTCCGGCCACGAGGAGGTTACCGACTTTTTCCGGAACCAGCATACGGTAAGGCAGGTCGTAGCAGTCAGGGCACCACATCATCGTGCAGTCGTCCCCGTGGCTGTGATGAATGTCAACAGGGTAACTGCCGACACCAATTGAGTCCTCAAACTTGCGGCAGTTCAGGATGTCATCTGCGGTAAGCACATATTCGCCCTTGATGACACGGCTCTCGCGGATTCCCATGAACGGAGCCACCTTGTCTCTCCATGCGTTCTCGAATCCGGGAATGAAGTCCTTGAGGTATCTTTCAACCTCATCGTTCTGGAAGCGGGCCTTGATTTCCCCTTCGGTGTAGCTGGCGGGATCGGTGGAATCCACACCGCATACCCTTGACATATTCACCCAGATTTCATCATCTGCCAGGCCTGTGATGAGGATCGTTCTGGCCACCGGAATGTCATAGCCTTTCTCTCTGGCCTCATTGATCTTCTTTCTGAACCCGACCACGATGAAAGGACCGTTCTTGAACTGTTCGGTAGGCATCACGTCCATGTCGAATTCATCCGAATGGTTCACTATCGCGTCCCTCAACTCGGGCATATTGACTCCTCTCATCGAGAACATCAATGTCGGTGGCTGCATGCCTCCTTCAGAGTCCCCTTTATGGCATTCCACTCCAGCCTTGAAGGCGACATCAGCGTCTCCCGTGCAGTCTATGACTGTTTTTGCCATGATGGCCTCACGACCTTCCTTGCTTTCGACTATGATGCCTTTCACATCGTCACCTTCCTTGATGACACCTGAGCAGAACACATACATCAGGATTTTGACACCGACTTCCTCCAGCATCGCCAAAGCCACGTCCTTCACGGCTTCAGGATCTATGATCGTGAGGCTGACGTGGTTCTTGCAAGGCTTATGTTCCGAGGCCTTGCCCTTTGCCCTGAGTCTGCTGATGAGTGTCTGTGGCAGACCTTCGATGACCTGATTGCCCTTTCTGCCGAGAAAGCCAAGAATCGGCAGGCCGAGAGTAAGATTCCCACCGATGTATCCGCGGCTCTCAATGAGCATCACTTTGAGACCTTTGCCGGCAGCGGCACGCGCGGCCATGATGCCGGCAGGGCCTCCTCCGACTACGAGTATATCCACATTATCCCTTACCGGAATCTCCCTTGCCGGTTCTGTGTAAGTCCGTTTAGTTTCCATGATCATTTGTTTATATATATATTACTTTTTATTCAGAGCATATTGTACGGGACGTTCTGGACGCACCATTTTCCATAGCACCACTGAGGCTATGAGATGAAGCACACCCATCACGGCGAACAGAATATTCCCCATCGACGAGAGCAGCGAGCCCACAAATACATTGAATATTGCGCCTCCGACAGCGCCGGCACCCGCTGTGATGCCTACAACGCTTGCCACATTCCTGACCGGGAAGGCCTCAGCCACCACCACACAGATGGTGTAGAGCCAGCTTGAGCACATCACGGCGATCACACTGAATATGCCCACGACCATCCACGCCCTTGCCCCGAACGCTATGGACTCGCATCCGCTCACGAGCGGAGTCAGCGCGCATATCGGCGCCACAAATGATATTCCTATCATCATTATTTTCCTCGCCTTGAGGGCTGGAATTCCTTTCTTGACGAGATGGTCTGAGAATATGGATGACAGTATCCCGCCGATGGCGCTGAACAGGAACGGCACGCCGCCCATGTACTGTATCATGTCCAAAGTGGCCTGCTGGCTGAGTCCCTGTGCTTCACCCATGCTCCTCAGGTAACCTGGCAGCCAGAAGCAGCAGAAGTACCACACCGGATCGCTGATGAGGCGGATAAGCAATATCCCCCATAAGGAACGGGTTTTCCATAGACCGGTCCAAGTGAATGCGGCGGATCCTTCGATGGATTTCTGAGAATTGTCCGCATCCTCATCCGCATCCATTGTCACAGCGAGCACTTCCTTGCCCGGATTACGGTACGCAAAAGCCCAGACAACGGCGATGAGCAATCCTATGCCACCGGCCAGGATGAACACCTCATGCCAAGGCAGGATCCTTGCCATCCATGCTATCACAAGCGGAGCGATGACAGTTCCCAAGGCTCCTCCGGCCGTGCAAAGGCTGTTGGCAGTGGCTCTGTGCCGTTTCTCGAACCAAACAGTCACAGCGACAATCTGCCCGGCTATGATGGTAGGTTCCGCGAGTCCGAGGATGCCTCTGAAAGTGGCGAAAAGCACGGCGTTTGTTGACAGACCGCCTCCGATGCACGCCAGAGACCAAACTACGATTCCGACTGATATCACCGGCTTGGGTCCGAACTTGTCCACGAGTATTCCCGAAATGGGATACATCACCGCATAACAGATCAGGAACACGTTCACAATCCAAGCATATTGAATATCACCTATTCCGAAATAGTCCAGGATTTCCGGCTTCAATATGGACAGAAGCTGGCGGTCAAGATAATTGCAGATGATCGCGACGAAGAGAGTGGCGACAATGAATATTCGCCGTTTTCCGAATGATTGATTCTCCATTTATTTCAAGTTGCTTAGCTCAAGATATTTTTGATAACGACTCTCCAGTATATCGTGTCTTTCCGTACATGGGGTGTAAGTGCGGACGGACTGCGGACATAATGCTTTCTGGGCAGTCGGGACATCGGGGTACAGACCGGCCACGACAGAAGCGTTGACCGCTGCTCCCAAAGCACATGACTGCTTGCAGTCAAGCACTTCGATCTTTTTCATGTTGGCGTCGGCCATAAGTTGCATTATGAAAGGGGACTTGAATGCGATGCCGCCAATCGCGACAAGCCGCTCGATAAGCACTCCGTTGTTCATCAGATGGTCAATCGCTGCCTTCGCCCCGAATGCGGCGGATTCAGCAAGGGCGTAATAGATTTCCGCTGGGGAAGTCCCTAAGGTCAATCCGGTTATGGTGCAAGTCAGTGAACTGTCGGGGGCAGGGGAGCGTCTCCCGTTTAGATAGCCAGTGGAAATTGGGGTTGACGGACTGATGTTCAGTTTCGCTGCCTCTTCCGAGAGTCTTTGAAGAATGTTGTCATCATGACATTCAGACGCCCATCCCAAAATTCGTTTCAGCCAGGCGAAGATGTCTCCGAACGCTGACATTCCGACTTCATATCCGGTCATTCCCGGAAGGATGGAACCATCCACTTGTCCGAAAACGCCGTCAATAACATGCTCGTTCGGCGGTGTGACTGCCATGAAACAGGCAGATGTGCCGAGATTCATGGCCATAGTTCCGTAGGAGATTCCCGCCCCCACAGCTCCGGAGTGAGAGTCGATGTTCCCTATTCCTATAAGCACATCTCTCGAAAGTCCAAGTCTGTCAGCCCATTCCGGCGATATTACTCCAGCCGCTTTGTCGCAACCTGATATATTTGTCGGCATATTCCTAAGAATAGGAACAAGAACGCTGTCGATTCGATTGAAAAACTCCTCAGGAGGGAATCCTTCCCATTCCTTCGCCCACAATCTTTTCGCTCCGGCGGCGCACAGTCCAGATTTCATCTCTGTGATGTCATCCACTCCTGTCAGCACAGCCGGAATCCAGTCGCACAATTCTATGGCAGTGCAAGCATCTTCTTTAAGTTCAGGAGAATGGCGTATGGTCTTGAGAACCTTTGCCCAGAAACACTCTGCTGAATAGTGGCCGCCTGAATGGCAGGAATATTCTTTGCTGGAGTTTCTGATTGCATTGTTGATCTCCGTAGCCTCGCTTTCAGCCGTGTGGTCTTTCCAGAGGACGAACATCGCGTCTGGATTATCTTTATGCTCCTCATGTAGAGCGAGTGGCTTGCAGTGCCTGTCCACAAGACATGGAGTACTGCCCGTGGTGTCCACAGAGATGCCGCGTATCGCCTCAGGTGACGTGCAATGCGAAACGACATCGGTCAGCACCTTTTCAAGGCCTTCGAGATAGTCCAGAGGGTTTTGACGGAACATTGCCTTTGCCCTGTCTGTATAGAGCCCCATGCCCCATCTGGTGTACAGAGCCTCGGCCGTGTGGACATATTCCCCGGTGAGGGCATTGACCAGCAATGCCCTCACCGAGTCGGAGCCGAAATCGACTCCTATTGTGTAAAAATTCTGTCTGTCCATTACCGTATTTTATACGGGAAATTATAGCGTGGTAAGGTGGAGGTTTCTCCAAAGAACCTTGATGTTGTTTCCGTCGTGGATCTGAAGCATGATACGGCCGGACTTTGAACCGATCAGTTCATCATTGATGTCAACCATAGGCTCACCGTTCAGCCAAGTCTTCACGTTATTCCCCTCGACACGCAGACGAAGCGTGTTCCATTCGCCTTCATTGAGTATGTCTTCCTTCTCGTCCGGAATCTGAACCAACCATCCACGTCCGTATGACTCGTAGATGCCGGCTGTGTCCTGACCCTTAGGGGCGACCTCGCACTGCCATCCGTTCACGATGTTGTTCTGGTAACCGCCTTCGACAAATGAATGGAAGAAGAGACCGGAGTTGCCATTCGAGCATTGCTTGAACTCAACCGTCAGATCGAAATCCTTGTAATATTCACGGGTACCGAGGTAGCCGTAGCGAAGATCCTCACCGTTCTCTGTAACGAGATTGCCTTCCTCGTCAACACCGGTGCGCATGCTTCCGAACAGTTCCCAGCCGTGAAGATCCTTGCCGTTGAAAAGCTCGACCTCCTGACCGGCCTTGTGAGGCAGTTCCTTGATCTTTATATTTCTGAATGACGCTGGGTCGCCGTGGTCCTGAAGGCAGATCACCCCCTCGTGGGCGAGACCATATTCAGTGGCGTTGCCCCATTTTCCGCTGGCTTTCTTCTCGAACCAGTCGTCCGTCCACGCCTCAAACTCGAGAATTTTCTCGCCGTTCAGCCAATGCTCCACGTGACCGTTGTCGAAAACAATCTTGGAATTGTTCCATTCTCCCTGAGGGTTGACCTTCATCTTGCTGTAGTCTGGAAGGTGCATGGCATAGTCAACGCCAAGTTTCTGCCATTCCTCAAGTTTCGCAGGGGCGTTCACTTCCTCCCATCCTTCATTATCTATGAGTTGATATTCAGGGCCGGTGACATAAGGAACCTTGAATTTCGGGCTTTCGACAACATGGTAAAGCATTCCGCTGTTGCCGCCGTGGGTGAGTTTCCAGTCCCAGGACAACTCGAAATTCTCGTACTTCTTGTCGGTCACGATGTAGCCGGACTCATCGGCTCCACTGCCGGAAGCCTGGATGCATCCGTCCACAACAATCCAGCCATTGGTCAGAGAGTCTCCATTGTAGTCACGCCAACCGTCAAGGTTCTCTCCGTTGAACAGCAGCACCCAACCGTCAGCCTTTTCTGATGCGGTCAGAGTGTTCTGTCTCTGGGCGCAAGAGGTCATCGATACCGCGATTCCAGCGATCGCCAATCCTAAAATAATCTTTTTCATTGATAGTTATTTGATTTTGTGTCATTGTCATTCATGATATAATCATTCTACAAAAATATGCAAATCCAAGCAGGAAAGCAAGGGGAATTCTAGGAATCACGCAGGAATCACGCATGGCCATGTGGAATCCTTTTTGTTGGATTATTTGATTATCCGTATATTTGAGGATTGATGAATATTTTTGCGCCGTATTGATAGATTCTCCCTGTTTCATCAGTCTATAATAATGGCAATCCGAAAGGAATGGTCATGGACGAAACATCGGCACAGGAATTTTCGAGTGCTGTTTTGCATGGTTGAAAGATTTTCCTAACTTTGCGCTGCCGGAGCGATCCGGCGTGAAATACGGAAAGTGCGATCATGCGGTCCTCAATTGAAAATCTGACAGTTTTCCAACGAATAAGGGGACAACGAACAGCACTCTTTTCTTATGTACAGACTCTGTCCGCGATGGCACGTCTTTTGGCGCACCACCTTTATGACAGACATCATGCATAGGTGTGGAGTTCCATTTCGTTTATTCTTATTCGGGTTTTGTCAGAACCTTCAATTGGATGAACGTGCGGAACTCCACACTTTCGTTGTATGTTGTCGGGCAAAACTTAAAATCAAGAATTTTTTTAAGGAAAAACACTATTTGGGGCAGGCAATGTTATTCCCACAGGATTTAAGAGCAGTGTCACGATATTAGGGATGATAACAAATTAACTGTAAATATTATGAATAAGATCAAACAATTAGCGGCCATGATATTCATGGCGTGTGGTATGGTGATGTCAATGACATCCTGTGGAAAAGAGGACACCGAAGATGCGGCTGATATTGTCGGCACTTGGCAAATGTACAAAGTTGATTTTTCCTTCGATGGGGAATTGGTCTATACGGAAAGGGAAAAAGAAGTGCTGGTGTTCACGGATGACGGGTTGATGTTCTTTGAAGACGATGACGATGAGAGTGAGTATTTCTATACTCCTGGATCTAATGAACTGATTCTGATGGACTCGTACGGCCAGGAGACGATTCGAATCGAGCGGCTGACTTCTACCGAACTTGTCATCAGCGAAACAGTAGGCGACATTTTCGGTCAGAATTATATAGATTATTCATGCATAGGAGAATCTGTGGACAGATTCAACGGCAAGAGAATCTATGAATATAACCTTGAAGGAGAATATCTTCACTGTTATAAAAAAGACGGGAAATACTATATCTGCGACGAGTTGGAAGACGGAACGTATTATGATCGTCAGACCGTTTACTACAAACGTATCAAATAATTCTTATGAAAAGTGTTACATGAAAGCAATTCTTAAATATTCAGCATTCGTGATGATCCTTTGCATGACGGCTATGCTCGCATCCTGCGACCCAGATGATGATTCTTCCTTGAATAAGGAGCATGATGCCACACTTTATGGAGAGTAGGTGCGTTATAATGACGGAAAAAAACATGTCCATGACTATTATTATTTTTCTTCCGACGGTACAGGCATCCACGGGTCATATGAAAGTGACATAGATTGGATAAATGAGGACGATGATATAACTTGGTATACCGTTGATGACAAATATTTATACATTGATGGACGGAAACACCAGTACTGGTGTGATGGGACAAGTTTGACCATCGGGGGCAAAGATTATCGCGAACTATAATATAATTATAACTGCTTTAGAATCTGTAAGTACTATTATTGAGGACCTGGGACGGAAAGATGTATTATCCTCAAACAGAGTCTATTATAAATTATTAAATCAAAATCATTATGAACAAAATCAAACAATTGGCAGCCATGATATTCATGGCGTGTGGCGTAATGATGTCAATGGCGTCATGTGGCAAAGAGAACTCTGAGGAAAACAGTGCGGATATTGTCGGCACATGGCAGTTGACGAAAGATGTGCTATATTTTGATGGCGAGCAGGTTGATGTCGAAGAGGTGGAGGATGATTATGTATTCCAATATAAGTTCAAGGATGATGGCACAGTAATCGAGTATGATGACGGGGATATCGACGGAAAATATAATTATGTCTATTCTCCGGAATCCAAAACATTGACATTCTTGGCTGACGGGGAACAGTGGGAGTATCGTGTCGACCGACTAACATCGTCAGAACTTGCTCTGTCGGAAGATTTAAGCCTCCTTGGCAACATGTTGGATTATGATAAGATTGGAGATGTTATTGATAGGTACAAGGGTGCCAAAATCTATAGATACTCAGGATCATATGTCCGTTATTGCTATAAGAAAGACGGAAAGTATTACCTTTGTGATCAATTTGATGATAATAAGTACTGTGACAAAGAAACCTTATATTTCAAACGTGTGAAATGAGAACATATAAACTGAAAATATTATGAATAAGATCAAACAATTAGCGGCCACGATACTCATGGCGTGTGGTATGGTGATGTCAATGACATCCTGTGGCAAAGAAAACTCCGAGGAAAGCGCTTCGGACATTGTCGGCAGCTGGCTGAGGGAAAAAGAAGATTTCGTATTCAATGGTGAGGTGATTTATACCGAAGAGATGGATGATGTTGCGATCTTGGTGTTCACAAAGGATGGAAAGATGTATTTTGAGAATGATGATGAACGCGATTTAAACAAATACTTCTATTCGCCGGAATCAAAAGAAGTGACACTGGTTGGTTCTCATGGCATGGAGTCACTACCTGTCCTAAGTCTGACACAATCGGAATTGGTTGTGTCAGAGAATCTCAATGCTGTCATGGGGCTGGGAGATCAGGATGATATTGAATACTCATTAATCGGCGATGTAGTTGGAGTGTATAAAGGTTTCAAAATCTATGAATATGACACCAACGGCGAAGATCTTTATTGCTATAAAAAAGATGGCAAGTTTCATCTCTGTGAAGAGTTTGACGATGAATATTTTGACAGCCTGATCACTTACTTCAAACGAATCAAGTAAGAATCCATCATTCTAAACTATTGAATCAATCCAAATTGATATGAGACATATACATATCTTGTTGGCTATTATAATTCCGGTGTTGTTTGTGGCTTGTCAAATCAATGTCCTTGAAGGTGAACCGGAAGAGGAAAAAGGGTTTGACCATCCTGTGACAGAAGACATCGAAGGCGGCAAAATCACTTACCAGTACAATGATGAAGTTATTGTCCTAAGCGAGACGACACAACAGTATCTTGTTAAAGTGGAGGCCGACACAATCCTATATTTCTCGGAATCAACACCGGAAAAACTGTTGCCATATAAGGGAGGAATCATAAGCAGCGCTGTCGTTGATGACAAAACCCCTTGCGGTCTGGGCAACAGGGTGATTTCTGTCTCACAGGATGATGGCTTGTACAAATGCGTGACGACAGCGGCTCCCTTGGATGAGATATTCAAAGAACTAAATTTGGTCGCTGACATCATGTTGGTGACGGACACGATATCCTCCCAAGTGGAAGATGTCGATGGTAAATTCCATGATGTCACCGTCTCAAAACTAAGTGAGACTAAGGCTGAACATTCGTTTGGTTCGCCAAATGTCCTCACTGTCGGTTTTGATGGCCTATCCGGCAAACACGCCGGTGGGTATGTTTCTGGAGGTGCATCCATTGGAGCGGTGGTGTCGATTGACTTTGAACTGAGCGACGACCGTTACGACTGCTCTCTTTCATTATATGCGGGTTTTGATGGTGAGATTGGTGTGAAAACCTTATGTGAGGGTTATAGGAAATTGTTTCCTCGAACAGGCAAATGGACAATCGTGAACACCGTGCTCACATTAGGCCCTGTGGTATTACGACCATTCGTTGATGTGGAATTAGGAATTGAAGGCAGTGCGGAAGGCTCTATCAGCACAAGTGTCTCCAAGCGTTTCGGAGCCAAGTTCGGAATGAGAAATGGTAAAGGCTTTTATGAGAATTTGACGGAATCTGATACTAATATCGTTGAAAATATTTCAGTTGATGTAAAAGGGGGAGTAGCATTGGTAACAACACTTGATTTCGGGATGGGACTGTACACCAAAAATATTGCCGCAAGCATAGACGCTTCTTTGTCAATGGGATTGAGTACGGATTTTAAGGTAAATAATGATAATTTGTTCAGAAACCATCCGACTTTGAATTTTGATATAACCGGGAATGCGTCTGTTTCTGTCTATGCACAACTTTTTGGCAAAGATCTCTTCAGAGAGGAAAAGGACTTCGCCTCGTTAAATATATTCAACTATAGTTGGCCTTTGCTTCCTTCATTGGTTGAAAATTCACTTAAAGTAACCAAACGTGATGCAAGTGGACCTTTGACCTTTGATGCGGAATATTCATTGATGGGTGGTCTTTTAAGTAAATTAAATTTTCCACAATGTCCTGTTTTTAAAGTATATAAAGGATCTGAATTGATTGATGTTGTTTCCTGCTCGGAGAGTATTTCGGAAAATGCCGCCAAAAAGTTCACATTTGAGTTGACTGATCTGGAGCACGATATCTCATATACCGGAAAACCATGTCTGGTTATCGATGATAACCAGTATGACGAGGATGGCATTCCTTTCTCATCTACATCCCCGACAGCGGCTGTCACTGACATAGTCCAGACAGGGGCCGCCGAGGGATCATTTCCACATAATGGATACGATTACAAGTATGAGTTCTATTACTATGTCAATGCGTATATAATTGGTTCAGATAATTGTACGGAATGGGGTTTATATGACCCTAGGTCGATTAAGATTCACACACCATTTGAATTGAAGGATGGAAACACTCGTATGTATTGGACGGGGTGGTCAAACTATAGTTCCGCTACTTGGAGCAAGACTCCTTATGTGATTCTCAAGGAAAATGGTGATTATAAATATTTCGAGACTACAACCCACACGACATATTATGGCGGTTATTTCAGTGCTCAGTCCAATGAGGCCATGGTACCTCATCCGATGGCTTTTGCCCCCGTATCGCTCTCTGGATGCCGTTTGGATTCAGTGGTGTTTATCCCGTCCGGGGCTTGTAAGTGAGTGAATATTAAGATGGAAGTATACTCTGTAGGTGACAACCTGCAAATAAATACTGATATCATGCCTTTACATGCAAAGAAAACCATTGTCTTATCCTCTTTCTGCTGTACTCGTCTACAATTCCGCATTGAGTTCTGAGGAAGCCTGAATACCTTTGGCCCGAAATAAACGGCGTCAAAGATGAAAGAAGATCCAACAATCAACTACGCATTCGCGCTTAAGCGTAAGCCTCCGACAAAGCACGACTGTCATCTGTCTCCAGCGTGATATAACTTTGCCGTAAGCATCCGAAGAAGTACGTATTGACAAAGTTGTAATGCAACTGACACGAGTGGGATGTCAGTTGCATTCTTCTGGTGTTGGGTTCTATGCCGGTCTGGTTTACTTTGTGACAGTGGCTGCAGTCGTAAGCATCCGAAGAAGTACGCATTGACAAAGATGTAATGCAACTGACACGAGATGGATGTCAGTCTGTAAGCAGTAATTTTGTTTCCGCAGATTTCAGAAAAATGAGAACCGCCAGTTTTCAGAAAAGTGGCACCACCCGATTTCGGAAAATAAGAGTCGTCAGGTGAAACGGGGTGGGAGTTCTGCAGTGAGATTTTGAGAAAAGAACATGGTTGCCTATTTTAGAAAAGCTTAAGGTCTGAAAACAGACAACAATGACACAGTTAAATTTAATTTCAATTGTCACTATGTGGAGCAAAATTAATGAATTATCCCGACAATCCCTCAGCCAGATGCAGATAGCGCTGAAGCTGGGCATCAGCCGGGACACGGTCAGGCGCTACTCACCCCGGAGATTGTACACACGATCCTCAAAAGCGTGTAGCACCATGTTCAGTCTGGGTGACGGGACGAGGTTCTGGCTTGACTCGAAGCCGACGGACATGCGGAATGGCTTCAACATGCAGGGCGGCATAGTGAACAACGCCACGGGGCATAACCTCTACAGCGGGGATGTCTTCGTGTTCGTGAACGCCTCCAACAACATGATGAAGCTGCTGCGCTATGAGCCGGGCGGGCTTGTGATATACAACAAGCACCTGTACCACGGGCGGATGCTTACTGACTGCCGAGGAACAGAGAAGGATGCAAGGACTTGAGGCCGAGAATGCGGCCCGCTGGGAAACGTAAACCGAAATAAGAATGAAGTAAACTATAAAACATACTGCATATTTGAAAGAAAGCAGTATCTTTGCAAAGTAAATGTATTCGGTATATGTGTATTATAGACAAACTCAAAGAAGAAGGCTTCGTCTCGACTAAGAATTTGAGCGACTGGCAAGAACAACAGTTGCAGGATGCTGTCCGTAAAGGCGAAGCGGTAAGGCTAAAAAACGGCATATATGCAGACATTGAAGCCTTGGCAAATACCATGGTGGATATACGGATGATAGTCCCCGGTGGCATACTATGCCTTTGGTCGGCATGGTCTGTTTATAGTTTGACTACACAGATACCCAATGCTTACTATATAGCCATTGAACGAACACGAAAGATCGTTCTGCCTGATTATCCGGAATTTCAATTGGTTTATCAATCCGAAAATCTGCTCTCTATCGGGGCAACCCGAAAAAATGTGCAAGGATACGATATTCCGATCTTTGATATGGAGCGTTCTGTATGCGATGCTATCAAATACAGAAACAAAGTCGGCATTGATGTAATGGCAGAAATCCTCCAAACTTATCTAAGACGTCCGGACAAAAACATCTCACGGCTGATGGATTACGCGTCAAAGCTAAGAATACGCAAAACACTGAATCAATATCTTGAAGTATGGCAATAAAAGAAATACATAATTTTGGATGTTCGGTAAAAGCCAAATTGTTGAATATCTCACGGAATGAGAAACTTGGATACCAGATGTTGGTAACAAGATACCTCCAGGAGCGTTTGCTCTATCGTTTGTCGATAAGCCCGTATCACGACCATTTCTTCCTGAAAGGTGGAGCCTTGTTGTATGCGCATGAACGCTTTATGGCAAGGCCTACATTGGATATTGATTTTATGGGGCATCATATTTACAATGACAAGGAGAATGTTAAAAAGGTGTTTGCCGAGATTTGTGCGATTCCATACCAACAAGACGGGGTGACATTTTATACAGAAACTCTGAGAACCGACGACATTGCCGTTGAAAAGAAATATCCGGGTGTAAGGCTCACGCTGAGTGCTTCCATTGATACCATTCGCCAAGACGTATCAATGGATATCGGATTTGGAGACGTGATAACTCCATGCCCTTCCGAACTGGATTATCCAAATTTAATTGACGGATTCCCGGCAACTAACATTTTGGCATATTCATTAGAAACCGTCATCGCCGAAAAGTTTCAAACTGTGATTGTAAGAGCGGAAGCCAACAGCAGGATGAAAGATTTTTACGACCTATACACTATTTTATACGGAGGGAAATATGACAGTGAAATATTAAGTGAGGCCATTAACGCCACTTTTGAAAATCGCCAGACTGCCTATACGGACAATCATATTGTATTCAGTCATGATTTTGCCAACAATACGGACTTAAACACACGATGGAACTCGTTTGTCAAGAAACTTAAACTTCAACAAGAACTGACTTTTCCTGAAGTTGTAGGTTTCCTGCAAACCAAGCTCGAACTTTATTGGAAGAAACTGAAATAGCCATATATTGCTTGATATTCAACATTATATATTCGTCTATGTCGCGATTATTTTTTGTATCATGACTACATAGGTGTTCCGGTTTTCAGACTTACCTCCGATAATTATCACTATACATTACAATGAAGGATTTGTTATTTGCGTCAAGATATAAAAAATCTCAAGTATCGTAAGTGATTCAGGATGCCGAACCGTCTGAAGGCCGGTAACGTTGAACAAGTTAGTATCTCCGGCCAAACATAACTTTCGGTGGACAAAACAGTCTTAAACCAAGTTTTGTCCACCGGATCATATTTCTGCCGGAGAAACGATTGATGGGTTTCCAGTTTGGTGCGGAATATGGCGTAGGAATAAGCCTGGTTCACAGAACAGCACGTCAAGCGCGACTTCGCTTTGTACAATGCCGCTGTGGGCGTTATGCTTGAGACCATTGGTTGTGATGAGGGTCAGCAGGACAGATTCCCAGATCTATGATCAAGTCCCAAACCTATGTCCGGTCGCAGAGCCTGCCGATGCGCCCGATACCAGCATCAACGTGTTCGGTAACATCCGCATAATTAGCGAGTTGGAGAATGCTGCCCTCCCCAATCACCCCGGCAGAGATTTATAACTCGTTGCTAATGAGCGGGTGATGTACCACCGATTGATTTTCAAGGTCTTTTAAATTGCTGCCCGACACACGAAATTCAGTAAATACGGAAAGTGCGATCACTCGGTCCTCAATTGAAAATCTGACAGTTTCCCAACGAATAAGGGCACCCGGACAGCACTCTTTTCTTGTGTATCAAGCCAGGTCGGCATAGTAACGCCTTGGGCGCTCTATTGACCGGCATCATACATAGGTGTGGAGTTCCATTCGTTCTTCTTATTCGGGTTTTGTCAGAACCTTCAATTGAGAGAACGTGGAGCTCCACACTTTCGTTGCGGGTTGTTGGGCAAAAGTAAGAATCAAAATCATATTAAGGAAGATCACTATTTTGAGCAGGTAATGTTTCCCCCTGAGGATTTAAGAGCTGTGTCACGATATTAGGAATGATAACAATAAACTGTAAACATTTATGAATAAAATCAAACAATTGATGGCCATGATATTCATGGCGTGCGGCGTAGTGATGTCAATGGCATCATGCCAAAAGAATGAGGTCTCAACGGACAAACCGGAGGAAGAGAAAAACTATTATCAAGAAATCAACGACATAAATGTCTTGGACAAGAATGCGACGAAGTTCATTGACGAGGAGATAACTTCTGACTCGCGCATTGTGTTTTCGGCGGACACGCCGGAGGATGCCATACCGAAGGTGGGCACGGGAATATTCATACCCGAGTCCGAAAAGGCTCCGTATGGAATGCTTTCCGAGGTCCTTTCAGTCAATAAGGAATCTGAGCGGATTGTTGTGACGACCGAGCCTTTGCCGCTGGCTGAAGCGTTTGAGAGCCTGTCCATCGACTCGTCTTCACCTTGGGAGACCACGCTGGAAGGAGTGTTCGACGAGGACGGGAATCCGGTCGAGTACGAGATTGTGGGAAAGCCCGGCGAGGCCACTCGGTCCACCGATTTTGAGTTGACTGAAAATGGCTTGAGCATTCCGGTCAAGACTGGCCAGGAAAGTGGAGATGGTTCGTACGCTGTTGTCGGGAATGTCGGGATCTTTTTCGAGAAGTTTGACCTTTCCATCGATATTGACAAGCATGGCGTCAATGGGATAAGCCTCGTCGCCGCGCCAAGCCTTGAAGTCGACTTTGGAGGAAATGTCGAATTGAAGGCGGAAAGGGAGCGGGTGATAGAGTTGTTCAGGAAACAGATTCACACCGTAAGGTTCAAGATCCGGATTCCGACTCCGGTGGCCGGCATCCCGATCATCATTCCGGTGAGGATCTCTTTTGACTGCTTGTTTGAGGCAAGCGGGACGGTGGCATGGGACTTCGGCGTGAAATACAAGAACACACTTGACTGTAAAGTGGTGTTCGATAACGGGAAGTGGGGCAGCGAGGTCAAGAGCGTGAAAAGCTCGAACGGCAATCCTTGGACCGTGACGCAGAACCTTGGCGTGGACGGGGAAATCGATTTGGGTGTGAAGGTCGGGATACTTGCCGGACTATACACCACTAATCTTGGAATAGGTGTCTATGCCACCCCGAAGGTCTATTTGGGCGGAGAGGCGGAACTGGACTCGGAAGATCTCTACAAGGTCAATCCTTCCCTTGAATATGGCCTGAAAATCAGCAGCGAGGTGTTTGCCATAGCGAAACTGTTCGGGAAAGATTTGGGAAAATGCAATGTAGAGCTGCCGGACTATACCATCTGGAGCAAGGCTTTGCCACTGTTGCCATCACTCAGCGGTTTTGAGGCAAAAAAAATTGCCGGTACGACAAAGAGCGCCACTTCGGGATCGTCTGGAAAGCAAGTCTCTGTGGAGATAGGCTGGCGGCAGAATCCGGAATATTTCATGTCTTCAAAGGATGTCAAGACAGGCGTGGCGATATTCAACAAGGCCGACGGCACAGAGGTGGCGTCATTCATGCCGACCCCGGAGAGCGGGCCCGACGGATCATATTCCTACAAAACCACCGTTCCGGGACTCTCCACGGACAGCACATACTACGCCGAGACCTTCGCCTACTGGGATGGGTACAAGAAATTCGGCAGGGATAATGACATTGACACCAAAGTCAGGAAAAGGATTAAGACATTGAAAATAGGCAAAAGCGAATACTATACCTTTAGTTATGACGAGAAGAATCGCATGGTGTCTTATGATAGTAAGATCTTTGTTGTTGATGAGTGGATTTGTGACAATATTAGCGTGGTTTACAACAGTGACACAGAAGCCGTGGTGAATGATGGTGGTGAAAAAATCAGTGTAGAGTTCAAAAATGGGCTGCCAATAAGGATAGGAAGGTGTAGCATTAAACATGATTCAGAAGGACATGTGATTGGAGACGGAGTTGCTTGTGAAAACACCTGGTATGATGGCAATATTGTCACATGTTATTATGAACCTCTCAGAGAAACGAGCCACATCAGTTATACGAATCACCCGAATCTGTTTTATCCAGACATGATTTGTACTGAATCTTGTTCTCTGCCGGATTATTATAATATTCTTGTTCAACACCCTATAACGAAGAACCTGCCATCAAGAATTGCCGCAACAGGCCCTTATTGTGGTCCTGGTTCCAGTTGGAACATCACATACACATTTGATTCAGATGGCTATGTAAGCAGTTTCAGAGACGGAGAAGGACTCACCCATAGCTTTGAATACGAAACATATTAGCATCCGCTGATGTGACAAATCGGTATTACTGATGTCCGGTAGCGTTGAACAAACAAGTTAGTATCTCCGGCCAGACATAGCTTTCGGTGGACAAAACTGGATTAAAGGCCATTCTGTCCACCGAATCTGATTTCTGCCGGACAAAAGGCATCCCTAAGAGCCAGTACTTCTGGAGGAGGCGTAAGTACTATGGACCTGACATCCCGAAAGGTTCGTCACGCCATGTTCAGCCTGGGTGACGGGACGAGGTTCCGGCTTTATTCGAAGCCGACTGACATGCGGAAAGGATTCTACATGCTGGGCGGCATAGTGAACAACACCGTCGGGCAGAATCTTTATAGTGGGGACGTCTTCGTGTTCGTGAACGCCTCAAACAACATGATGAAGCTGCTGCGCTATGGTAAGCATCCGAAGAAGTACGCATTGACAAAGATGTAATGCAACTGACACGAGATGGATGTCAGTCGCATTCTTCTGGTGTTGGGTCCTTTGTAAGCATCTGAACCAGTTCTATTCAAACCACGGACACGGAGATGTGCTTCTGACAGCTGTCAGAGGCAGTACGTTGTGGCTGACCCCCTTGTTTGGGAATAGGGTCAGACACACGAATCGGTCTCTCAACCCACCCAAAGGCATCCTCCCGTGCTTGCGGATTGCAAGCAACCGGTCTCGGCTGGCTCTGCTACCTGTGGGTAAGAATATGACTTTGTTTTTTCGGCAAAGTTATGATACGCTGTTCCCTCATGGACAGCAGGATGCACTATCTGCCATACTGTAAATAACGGTTGACAATTACAACTGTTTTTTCAGTGCCAAGATAGCTGTTTTATTTCATCCGCACAATATCTAGATAAACTGAATTACTAAACATTTATCAGTTATTCCTGATGGCCGGTTTGACCTACCCTTCGCATCGCAAATAATGCTTCGTAGTCAATTCTGGAACAAATAAGTAACATATTTTTAGTTTTCTGTTCAAAATTTTACAACATTTGCGCCATGGTAATGGATTTGGAACATATCGGCAATATTCCTGTCAGCACGCAGACAGTGGCTTCTCTGTTCCCTGCTTTGGAGGCGGGAAACCAGAAGGTGCGCAATCTCGAGGCGGCTGGCAAGATCATCAGGCTCAAGAAGGGACTCTATGTGGTTGATCCGAAGGTCTCTCGGGTAGCGTTGTCCACTGAGATCATTGCCAATCACCTCTATGCCCCGTCGTACGTTTCTATGCAGACCGCGCTTCGCTACTATGGCCTTATTCCGGAAGCGGTTTATACTACACAGTCGATGACCCTGAAGCATACACGCAGCTTCGACACCCCACTAGGACGTTACGAGTACAAGATGATTTCCCGTGAGGCATTCCCCATTGGCATCACTAGCGTCAACAAGAAGAATTATGCATTCCTGATGGCGACGCCTGAGAAGGCCCTCTGCGACCTGATTGCCAATTCGTCGAAGGTCAACCTACGTTACCTCAAGGATGTGGAGACCTATATTAATGAGGACATCCGAATGGATATGGAAGACCTTGTGAATATGGATGTGAGCATTTTAGAACGCTACGCCCAGGCGGGAAAGAAAGTCAATTCCATTGAGACACTGATAAAGTATCTGAAGAAATGATAAACTGAATGAAAGGCTTGCAACCGCAGACATCAACCAGGTGAAGGCGGATGTTTTGCCGTTTGTGCGAAATCCAAAGGAGTTGGACATCTGGTCAAACGACTACTTCATGGAACTTGCCAAGCTACTGGAATTCGAATAGGAATTGCCACTTTCACATTTCTGTCTATCTTTACATACACTCTTGTCGCTGACTGTTTACCGGCGCGGAATTGTGGTATCCCGGTTAGGTGCGGGGGACGGCGTGCGAATAAGCTGGACTAACAGAATAGCTCGTCAAGCGTGACTTCACTTTGGACGATGCCGCTGTGGGTGTTATGCTTGAGACCATTGGTGGAGATGAGGGTCAGCAGGACGGATTTTCGGGTTCCAGTCTCGGCGCGGAATGTGTCGAGGCGTGCGGTCAATTTCTGTTCTTCCGATGAGGTGATCTCAAACATGTCCTTGCTATACTTCATCTCGCAAAGGTTTATGGTCTCGTCCTTGCGGTCGATCAGGAGGTCGATCTGGACTCCATTCTTGGAGTCGTCTCCTTTACTGCGCCAGGAACATGCCAATGTCTGTACCCCTGAGATGCCGAGAGCCTGCTTGATCTGTTTAATATGGTAAAGGCACAGCATCTCGAATGAAAGACCACACCAAGTGTTGTGCAGCGGGCTGTTGACAGATGTAGTCCAGAAATGTTCATCCTGATAACTGTTCTGATCGATGAACTTAAAATAGAACAAGGTGTAAAAATCAATCAATTGATAGACCGATGAACTGTCCTGTCTCCTCCTGTTCCGCGGCACTTTGACGCCGAAAGGAGAGTATTTCCGGATGAAGCCGCAGTTCTCAAGTTCTTCCAGAACAGTGCTGAACGCTCCGTTGTCTGTCAGACTTGTGGCGGCGAGGATTTCCTTCCGTGTCAGTCCCATCCCTTTTGTGGAAAGAGCGGTGATGACCTTTATGTGGGGACCGGCGTTCTTGAACAATGCCTGGTAAAGATCACGGAATTCATCCTTCAGTTCAGCGTTTCGGGAGAAGAAAAGGGTGTCAATGTTCTGTGCAAGGCTCTTCGATCTATCCATCAGAGACATATAATAAGGTATGCCGCCCAAGATCATATAGCATTCAGCGACTTGTTTTCGGGAATATGAGAAACCATATTCCTTGAAATACTCTTCACTCTCCTTAAGGCAGAACGGTTCAAGGTACAAATGGTGCGTAAGACGGTTGTGAAGCCCTCCGCGGCTGTGGATCAGATTATTGATCATCCATGAAGTCGCTGATCCGCAGACAATCAACTTGACATCGTCGCGAAGAGCGGCCCAACTGTTCCAGAAATTCTCCAGAGCCGCGATGAATCCAGACTTGGGCGTGTCCATCCAAGGAAGTTCGTCTATGAATATCACTTTTTTCCCTTTCGGCAGCGATTCCAGATAGCGCGAAAGCTCATAGAATGCCAGAATCCAGTTTTTTTGAATATTCAGCCTTTCTGATCCTGAATATTTCTGTACAGCTATGGCGAAGGTGGTAAGCTGCTCTGCTTTTGTGGCATCATGCATGCCCGTGACATAAAACGAAAACTTGTCTTCCGCCGCCATGCGAATCAGAAAGGTTTTTCCCACACGCCGTCTTCCGTATAGAGCAATAAATTCCGACCTGCCTGAATTCAGATAACCTTTCATAGCCTTCATTTCAGCCGTTCTTCCTATAACTTTCTGTGTCATACCAACTGGATTTTCTGCGCAAATGTAGCAATTTTATCATCCTTGCGCAAATTATCGAATTATTTTCTGCGCAACGAGGCTGAATTTACGTCCTTGCGCAGTTTATCCGCTATAAGGAATATTCTTGAAAAATTTTCGCGGACCGTTGGGTTACAAACCGGCTGAAATTTCATAAGGGAGTAAACAAAGTAATTTTACTCTTATGAAACTGTCAGATTTTTACGATGAGGAGATCATCGTGGGGTTCTTTTATGGGGAACTCAGGGGGATGTTGGAAACTATCCGGCACAGGGTGTTCAACGGGCGTGTGGAATTCGATGAGATGGTCAGCGAGTTTTATCTCTTTCTGGCTCGGGATGACTGGCGGAGGCTTAGGACTTTCGACGCTCGGAACGGGTGCTCGCTGAAGACTTGGCTGTCGACGGTGGCATGGCGGTTCTTTATCGGGCACAGAAGGTGGTTCTCCACTTTGCCAGGGGAGAGTCCGGAGGAGTGGACATGCTGTTCGTCTAAGGACGTGACGGATCGGGTGGACGTGCGCATGACTCTTGACGCCATGCCTAATCCTCGGTATGCGGAGGCGGTGAATCTTCTTGTCCTGCGTGGGTACGAGGCCAAGGAGGTGGCGGAGCTTTGGCATACCAGTGTGCCGAATGTCTATAACATCAGGCATCGGGCGGTCAATCAGTTCAGGGAATGCTATCTGTCTTCGGCGAAAAGGGTGAGAATCGGATAAAAAACATTATCTTTGTGGCGAATATTACTACCTAATGCATTACATTAGACCTGTCCTGATGTTGATTCTCCTGATGTCGTGCCTGTCTTCCCTTGCCGGAGCAAGACGGGCTTTGGTCATTGGGATCGGGACATACGAGGATCCGGAGTGGATCAGGATAGGCGGGGACAGGGATGTCAGGATGGTAGTGGAGATGCTGAAACGGAACAGTTTCCACGACATTGTCACTCTTGAGCAAAAAGAAGCGACCAAATCCGCCATTGTCGGGGAGTTCAAGGCCTTGGCGGAAAGATGTGCGGAAGGCGACACGGTGTATATTCATTTCTCGGGCCACGGGCAGCGGATGACCGACGTAGATGGCGACGAGGAGGACGGTTGGGACGAGTCGTGGATCCCTTATGACGCTTACAGGAAGTACTGCGACAAGGACCACGGGGAGAGACATCTTTGCGATGACGAGATCGGGGTATTGCTCACGAATATTCGTAAAAAGGTAGGGGAGTGCGGAGTGATCGCCGTGGTGGTCGACGCGTGCCATGCGGGGGACTCGACAAGGAAACCTGCCAAAAGCGGTGGCACTGTGCGCGGCGTGTATGACAACTTCATCATCCCGGGGAAGCATAGGGCAAACAAAAGGAAGCAGATTCCGGAGCGTTGGCTGACACTCAGTTCATGCCTTGACTATCAGCTCAATCAGGAGCATCCGGACGGGCATGGAAAGCTTACACGGGCGCTGCACTCCCTTTGGCCGGAAATGAAGGGAATGGATAATGAAACCTTGGTGCGGACGCTTGACGCATACTACCATAGGAGCGATGTCAAAGGGAAGTACCCGCAAACGCCTGTCATGACCGGAGAGACGGATAAGCGGCGTTTCTCGGAAATATTCAAAAGATAATGACCTGGCCTTTGCGGAAATATTCTGACCGCAGATGCGTCGAAGAAGTCCATTCTGGAAATGAGGAGGTCCAGAAGCGTCTGTACTTGCAATGCCGTGATCGTTTCGACAGGCAAGCCGCCAATTTCGAGCATCTTTCGGAAGCGGAGAGGAAGGATCTCTTTCAGGATGCGTTCGTGCTTCTGTGGGAAAAGATCGCGGACGGACAGATATTCGTAAATGACGGGAAGGTTTGTGCCACCAGACGAGGCGGGCAGGCGACTGAGGTTCCCGACTTGGGAGGATATTTCCTGCGGATCGCCAAGAACCTGTACCATGAGGTCTTGCGTGCGAAAGGGAAGATTCTGCTGATCTGCGGCGAGCTTGACAACGACAGCGTCCTCTGGTGGTCTGACGACAAGGACGCCATGCGGAAAATGATAATCAAACAGTCGGTCATGCTGCTCCCTCCACGATGCCGGGAGATTCTGACCATGTTCTACTACCACGACATGACGCTGGAGCAGATCCAGGAGGAACGCCCTGAAAGCAAGACATATAACGGAGTCAAGAGCGCGAAATCCAAGTGTATGGCTGCCCTTAGGACGCGGATTCTGGACAAATTCGCGGAAGAAGGAATCACGATTCCCGAATATGCCAACCAATAAATTGAATGAATATGAAAGAGATGGAAAACACACCCAAAGATGCATTGACTGATGGCATCACCGATGCGGTCCGGGACATAGCGAAAAAGCGGGAGACGATGGAGGGATGGGAACAGGAATATTCAAGGAAAAGCGGCCTCACGAGAATAATGGTGATTTCGCTGGCTTCCGCGGCTTGCGTGGCGTTGGGCGTGATCTTGTTTTGGAGGAATCCTTCAGAGACCCTCCGGAAAGAGCCGGTGCTTAGAGGTGCTTTGTCTTATGATGCTGTCCTTGAGAAGATTGACTCTCTCATTCAGGTCGGTGACATGGCTGGGGCGAGCGAGAGGATCACCGAAACCCGGAAGGCGATAGCGGAGGACACGATGGAAATCTTCCATCCGGCAGCGCCGACAACTTCCGATGATGAGATTGAATATTCAAGGATCATCATCAAGGATGTCTTGTCAAGGCTCGATGAATTGGAAACTAAAATCTTGAAAACCAATGAATAAACGTATGTTGTCCATCGTGGCGGTGATTTTGCTTGCGGCGATGCCCATGCCAGTCCGGGCGCAGGAACCGGTCAAGGATTCCCTGGGGTATGCCAATGAGATGCTGAAAGCTGGTGTGAACGCGTTCCAAACCGACTATCTTAAAGGCCGTGAATTCTTTAACGCGGCATTGCCGTTCGCCGATTCATCGCTGCGCGTGACCCTTTGCCGCTATCTTGGGCTGAGCTGGTACCAAGAGGCCACCGACAAGATGGATGTGAGCGGGTTCGCGGAGGCAGAGAGCGCGTTGGACAGTTCTTTGGTTTGGTATCGTAAAGCCGGAGAACAGGCTTGGGCGGTCAGCTCATTGACGATGCTTTCGTATTTGAAGGAACATCGCTGGGATCTGGATGGCGCTCTGGAGTGCCTCGACACAGCTTATGCCAAGCTTCAGCCGGGAATGGACACTGAGACGCTGGACATCATAAAGAACAAGTACGCCATTTATGCCAAATACGGAATGGTGGATCGGATCACTCCGCTGTTCGTCCAGGTGGATTCCTTGATGCGTGCCACCGCCGACACGATGACAAAGGTGGAATGCGGCGTCATCCTGGCTGACAATGCTTTGAATGCCGGACACGCCTCGCAGGCGGAAACCTTGTACCGGGAGTCTTTGCGGACGCTTGACAATTCAGGTCACGACAATGAGTTGTACGCTGTCCTCGGAAAGTTGCGCCATCTGTCCATGTCCAGAAAGGAATTCGGAGACGCTCTTGACTGTAGCCAGAGGATGCTTGACATTCTGAAGGCTGGCGGAAATCAGGATCTGGGGCTGGCATATTTCAACATCGCCGAAGTCTATGAGAAGAGTTTGGACACCGCAAGATGCCTGTCCTATGCCGATTCGATAATGGCAAACGGAGGAGTACCGATGAAAGATCCGATCTTGAACGCCAGGCATTTGACGCTCAAAGGGATGCTGAACGGACGACTGGGGCGGTGGAACAATGCGGCGGACATTTACGCATCTGTGGATTCCGCTATGGCGGCAGTCGGACAGAACGCTCTGCGCGAGAGGATGAACCTTGTGCCTCTCCGTGCCGCCGCACTGTATCAGGCCGGGCGTCTGTCGGAAAGCGAGGCGTTATATTCAGAGTATTATGAATATTGCGGCAAGGTCTACAGCGAGGAGTCAGACGCCACCACAACCGCCCTGCTTAACCTTGCCAACATACGGGCATATTCGGGTAAAATCGAGGAGGGCAGCTCCGATTACATGGAAGTTGAAAGACGCCTGACGAGGAAAATCACTGAGCGTCTTCGCTTTCTTCCTTCTGAAACCAGAGACCATTACCTTGACGACATGCTGAAAGTGACATTCGCGATGACAGCGTTCGGCCTTAAGGCCAAGCACACCGGTGATTCCTTCTCGGATTCAGCCTGGGAAGCATTGCTCTTGTCCAAAGGTCTCCTTCTTTCTTCAGAGATAGACGCTTCAGATAAAATCCGGCGGGACGGGACATCCGAAGACAAGGCTTTGTTCTACAGATTGATGGGCATGCAGCGAAATCTGGCGGCGATGGAAAGTCGTGCAGGAGCGGACCATGCGGCCAGCGCCGCCCTTTGTGGGGAATTGCTTGTGGCGGACGCGAAACTTGCCGTCCAGAGTTCCGCATACAGGGAAACCGGTGAATTCCTGAACATTGGAGCATCGATGATTAAGGATTCGCTTGACGATAATGATGTGATTGTGGACATGGCCGATTTCAAGTCGGATGACGGTACCCATCCATACACGGCGTACATCGTCCGGAAAGGATACCGCCATGCGGAGCTTGTCCGTCTCTGCGAGAATGTAGAGAAAGGCTCTGATTTCTCCGAAGTGTCATCATCCCCTGAGGTCAAGGCATTGATTGACAGGCTTTCGTCTTACCTCAATCCAGGTGATGACATCTACTTTGTTCCTTCAGGCAATTTCCATCTGATTCCAATCGAATCGTTCCAGATGGCTGACGGAAGGTGCTTCGGTGATGTCTACAATGTGGTAAGATTGTCTTCCGCCAGAGATTTGGTGGCCATCAAACAAAATGTCAAGAGTGCAGGAAAACACCTCACGGCGAGCCTGTTCGGGAATCTGGACTATGGTGATGGCCATTCTGCCTTGTCTGCCACGGAATCAGAACTGAAGGACATCGCAAGAACTCTCAAGAAACACTCTGTCACTGAATATTCCGGCTCGCAGGGCACCCGTGACGCATTCCTCGCCCTTGACGGGAAATCCACAGACGTGATCCACTTGGCGACTCATGGTTTCTATTTCGAGCCGGAAGACGGAGAAAACAAATCAAGCGTCTACCGAAAAACAATGAATATGTCCGGTCTGGTGATGTCCGGTGGCCAGAGAATTACAGCCGCAGAGATCGCCGCGATGGATCTGAGCGGAACATCCCTTGTCTGCCTGTCAGCATGCGAGACCGGTCTCGGCCACGTGACATCGGAGGGAATCTATGGCATTCAAAGAGCCTTTAAGAAAGCCGGTGTCCGACATATTCTTGTCAATGTAGGCGAAGCCAGTGATGTGGCCTCTGCGCTCTTCATGACCGAGTTCTACCGTGCGTTAGTCCGCGGAGGTAATGACATGCACGATGCCTTCCGTAAGGCCCGCTCGGCTGTCCGCAAACGCTATCCTGACCCTTATTACTGGGCAGGGTTCATGCTTCTTGATTAGCGTGCCTACGCACCATTGAAGATCTTCATGAACTCCTCGCCGGTGATGGTCTCTTTTTCAAGGAGGTATTGCGCGCTTTTGTGCATCTTGTCGATGTTGGCGGTTATGATCTCGGTTGCCTTCTTCTTGGCTGCGGCGATCATCTCTCTGACCTCGGAATCGATGTCGGCAGCCGTCTCGTCCGAGCAGGCAAGCTGTGAGCCTCCGCCAAGATAGGAATTGCCTCTGGTCTCAAGAGCCATCATACCGTACTTGTCGCTCATTCCGTAGGTCGTGATCATCGAACGGGCCATCTGGGTGGCTTTCTCGATGTCATTCGACGCTCCTGTCGTGCAAGTGTGACAGATGACTTCCTCGGCCACTCGTCCGCCTGTCAGAGTGGCGAGACGGTTCAGAAGATAGTCCTTGCTGTAGAGGAACTTCTCACCCTCATCAACCTGCATTGTGTAGCCAAGCGCTCCGGAAGTCCTCGGAATGATTGTGATTTTCTGAACCGGGGCGGAGTTGCTTTGCGCGGCGGCCACCATGGCGTGACCGATCTCGTGGTAGGCGATGATCTTCTTCTCCTCCGGTGAGATCACAGCGTTCTTCCTCTGCTCACCGGCCATCACGACCTCGACACTCTCCTCAAGATCCTCGGTCGTGGCGGCTTTCTTGCCTAGTCTTACGGCTCTCAAGGCGGCCTCATTGACTATGTTGGCCAATTCCGCTCCAGAGGAACCTGCTGTGGCGCGTCCGATCAAGTCAAGGTCTATGTCTTCGTGCTTGATGTCCTTCAAATGAACCTTAAGGATTGCCTTTCTGCCTTGCAGGTCAGGAAGTTCCATCTGGACCCTTCTGTCGAAACGTCCCGGGCGCAGAAGCGCCTTGTCCAGACTGTCCGGTCTGTTGGTGGCGGCGAGAATGATGACGCCTTTGTTGCTGTCAAAACCGTCCATCTCGGTAAGCAACTGGTTGAGAGTCTGTTCCCGCTCATCGTTACCGCCACCTATGTTGTTTTCACGGCTTTTTCCAATAGCGTCTATCTCATCGATGAACACAATACAAGGAGCCTTGGCCTGAGCCTGACTGAAAAGATCACGGACTTTGGCGGCGCCCATTCCCACGAACATCTGTACGAACTCCGAACCGGACATCGAGAAGAACGGCACTCCGGCCTCTCCGGCCACGGCCCTTGCGATCAAGGTCTTTCCTGTTCCCGGAGGCCCTACCAGAAGGACTCCCTTAGGAAGATGCGCGCCGATCTCGTTATATTTTGCTGGATTGTGCAGGAAGTCAACAACCTCGACAAGTCCTTCCTTGGCCTCATCCTGACCTGCGACATCGGAGAAACGTGTCTTTATGTCATTCTCGGCATAGACTTTCGCGCCACTTTGTCCGAACTGCATGAAATTACCCATTCCGCCTTTGGCCATGTTGCCGCCTATGCGCTTCATGGCGGAACTCAAGAGCCAGTACATCAACATTCCCGGAAGCACCCACCAGAGTATAAAGTCCAGGAAAGGAGAGCGTTCCTGACTGAGTTTCTTCACGAAACGGATCTTGCCGTCCTTGTTGGGACTTTTCGCCGTGGACAGTCTGTTGACGAAATCAGGGTCGGTGACGGCCCCGGTGATGTAAGTGGTGTCTCGTTGACCTTTGATCTTGGCCTTATAGGTGAGTGGGGCGTTTTTGGAGTACATGACCTTGTCTCCGTCGATCACGACATCATAGACCAATCCCTTGTCGACATCACTGATGAAAGTTCCGTAATCCGTCTCGATGACACTGTTTCCTCTTCCGTCAGGGAAGAGGAATGTGTTGATCAGTGCCAGAAGAGAGAACATGATCAGGAGTGTCCAGAAACCATTCCCACCTGGCAGTTTACCACTCTGTGTCTGGCCAGTGTTCTCATTCTTTGTCTCCGTTCCCTTTTCCTCGGGATATTCCACAAATTTCATATTCTATGCTGTTTTGAAATATTCAGTAAATATAGCAACGGAACGCGAATATCTCAAAAATCAGGCAAATCGCCGCAAATCGCTGCTGACTGCCATATTGTCGGAAAATAATTTTTGAATATTCTTGAGCGACAGATTCCACTTTTATAGTAAATTTGCAGTTTGTAAAGAATATCACTAAAAGCTTGTAGTCATGCTTTCATTTTTGATCAGCCTCGTAGCTCTTATACTCGGGTACATTATTTATGGGAAATTCGTAGAGAAAGTCTTCGGGGCGGATCCGGCCCGTAAGACTCCTGCCATAACCAAGGCGGATGGAGTCGATTATATTCCTATGCCAGCATGGAAGGTCTATATGATCCAGTTCCTGAATATTGCGGGGACCGGACCGATCTTCGGAGCCATCATGGGAGCCAAGTTCGGACCATCGGCCTATCTATGGATAGTCCTGGGCTGCATCTTCGCCGGGGCGGTGCACGACTACATGACAGGAATGCTCTCGATACGGAACGGTGG
>DCMG01000153.1:40093-44290 GCA_002321335.1 Bacteroidales bacterium UBA1628
GTGCTGATGCTTGTTGGAACCGTGTTCGTGTTCAGCCCCGCATTGATTCTCGGTGACATCGCCGGTGACGGTGGCCGTGGTTCGATCATGATCTGGGTCGGTGTGATATTCCTATATTACCTTTTGGCCACGCTGATGCCGATTGACAAGATCATAGGACGGATATATCCGATTTTCGCTTTCGCTTTGATATTCATGGCTTTGGCTCTGATGGTCTGCCTGTTTGTCAAATGGCCTTCGCTTCCTGAACTGTGGGACGGGCTCGGCAACCTCGGTGAGTCCCAAGGCCTTCTGAGCGGACAACCGATATTCCCGTGCCTGTTCATCACCATCGCCTGTGGCGCTGTCAGTGGTTTCCATGCGACGCAGAGTCCGCTTATGGCTCGCTGCGTGTCTGACGAGAGGCTTGGACGGCCGGTGTTTTACGGAGCGATGATCACCGAGGGCATTGTGGCCCTGATTTGGGCTACGGTTTCATCCTGGTTCTTCTTCGATGGAGGCGCAGCCGAGGTTGGAGCGACCGTTACCGCCGCGGCTCCTGATGTGGTTGTCAAGGTTTCCAAAGGTTGGTTGGGGATTCTGGGTGGCGTTCTGGCCATCCTTGGGGTGGTCGCCGCACCGATCACGAGCGGTGACACGGCGTTCAGAAGCGCCCGTTTGATAGTCGCTGATTTCCTTCACCTTAACCAGAAGCCTATCATAAACAGGCTTTTGATCAGCATTCCGCTTTTCCTTATCGCCGGACTTCTGCTTTGGTATAACATCGCGGATGAGAACGGCTTCAATGTCATCTGGAGGTACTTTGGATGGGCCAACCAGACTCTGGCGGTGTTCATGTTGTGGACCGCCACGGCCTATCTGGTGAAATCCAAGAAAGGACTGACTTACTTGATCACCATGATTCCGGCAGCGTTCATGACGGCTGTCTGCACGACTTACATCTGCGTGGCGAAAATCGGGCTGGGACTTCCTACATCATGGAACTGTGTGATAGGAGCCTCCACATTTGCGGTCTCGCTTGTGGTGTTCTACATTTTATACTTCAGACGCATGAAGTGAACGAATATGTAGATGTCCACTTTGTTTATATCGATTGAGCTGATATCCAAATGCTTAAATAATCTCATTGTCCATATATTCCTTGATGGAGAATAGAATTTCCACTGTACCTTTGCAGTCGGAAAATTCAATTTCATCAATGAATATGAAGAAATCATTTTTGTTGCTAAGCACCTGTCTGGCCATTGCGTCAGCCTGCTGCAACCAACCGGCCAAGACAGCCGGGATCAACTACGCCTACATGGACACAACCGCGCGTCCTGGAGACGATTTCGCAAAGTACGCCACCGGCCATTGGGTCGATCTGAATCCTCAGCCGCTTGAGTACCCGATGTGGGGAACCGTGGCCAAAGTCAGCGACGAGAATGTCAAGGCTCTCGCTGAACTCATCAAGGACATCGCCGCAAGGCAGAACGAGAAAGGGAGTGTCGCCCAGAAAATCGGTGATCTCTTCAACATGGCGATGGACTCGACAAGACTTAACGCTGAGGGAGCCGCACCTATCAAGGCACACATCGCCGAGTTGGATGCGATAAACACTCGTGAGGAACTCCTCAGCCGATGCGCCAAGGAGCATGATGATCTTTTGTTCTCGGTGTACATCTCGGCGGACGAGAAAGATGCTGACAACAACATCGTCTGCGTCAGCCAGAGCGGACTGTCGCTTGGCAACCGTGACTACTATCTGTCCGATGACCCTCAGAATGTGACCATTCGCGAGGCGATGAAGGAACACATGAAGAATCTTTTCGTGCTTACCGGTTATCCTGAGGATGTCGCCGCCGGCAAGGTCCAGCGCATCTGGGCGATAGAGACCGAGTTGGCGACACCGTACTATTCAAAGGAAAAGCTCCGCGATCCTGACGCCAACTATCACAAGGTCAGCGTAGATTCCTTGACCGTAATCTGTGGTGGATTCAACTGGAAGAACTATCTTGCGGAATATCGTTTTGACAAGACCTCCGAGGTTAACCTTAGCCAACCGGAACCGGTGGCAGCCGCATGCGGCATTCTTATGACCGCATCTTTGGATGATTTGAAGTCTTTGTACGAGTGGAGAATCATATCAGGTGGATCCTCTATCGTTTCCGATGACTTCAGTGATGAGAATTTCGAGTTCTCCCGCAAGATATTCGGTGTTCAGCAGAAGACTCCAAGGTGGAAACGGGCTGAGAGTCTTGTGGACGGATTGATGTCCGATGCTGTCGGCCAGATGTTTGTCGGGAAATATTTCCCGAAAGCCGCCAAGGACGAGATGCTTGAGTTGATCCGCAATCTTCAGAAGGCTTTGTCAATGAGGATTGACCGGCAGGAATGGATGAGTCCTGAGACCAAGAAGATCGCTCAGGAGAAACTTGCCGCTTACAAGGTGAAAGTCGGTTATCCTGACAAATGGGACGACCTCAGCGGACTCGTCATCAATCCGGAACTGTCGCTTTACGACAACCTCAGAGCAGCTTCCGACTTCTATTGGAATCTGAACTACAGCAAGAAATACAACAAGCCTGTTGACAAGGAACAGTGGGAGATGTCTCCACAGACAGTCAACGCTTATTACAACCCTACCACGAATGAGATTTGTTTCCCTGCCGGATTCCTTCAGCCGCCTCTTTTCAACCTTGAGGCAGACGCTGCCGCCAACTATGGCGCGATCGGAGTCGTGATCGGCCACGAGATGACTCACGGATTCGATGATCAGGGAAGAATGTACAACAAGGACGGCAACATCGCCGACTGGTGGACTGATGCGGATGCAGAAGCCTTCAACGCGACATGCGCAAGGATGTCTGAATATTTCGACTCGCTTTGGGTGATCCCTGGACAGCTTCACGCCAACGGCAAGCTTTGTCTGGGTGAGAACATCGCTGACCACGGTGGATTGAATGTAGCCTATGACGCTTTTCAGATGTGGCAGAAAGATCACGGCAGACTTCCTGAGGACAACGGTTTCACTCCAGAACAGCGTTTCTTCCTGTCCTACGCAAATGTCTGGGCCGGAACCGCTTCCGAAGAAATCATGCGGTATCTCACTATGATGGATGTCCACTCCATCGACCGCCTTAGAATCAACGGAGCCCTCGCCCAGTGCGACTACTGGTACGACGCCTTCGGCGTCCAGCCGACCGACTCCCTCTACGTCAAGCCTGAGGACAGAGTCCGGATCTGGTAATATCTACATGAATATTCAAAAGGACGGCTCTGTGCGGAACCGTCCTTTTTTTTCTACTTGTTGTCGCCATTGATCAAGTTCACGACAACCTTTACCATCATTTCCATCTCATCGGTCTTGCTTTCGGCAATCATCAAAGTCAAAGCGACCAAAGCATTGTCAGCGATACGCTTATGTCCGTCTGAAGCATAAAGAATATGGTTGTTCTCCATGAACCAAAGGAATAAGGTGGCCGCAATGCGTTTGTTGCCATCAGAGAACGAATGATTCTTTACAACAAGATACAGCAGCATGGCCGCTTTCTCCTCAACTGACGGGTAAAGGTCGGCTCCATCCCAAGTCTGGTAAATCTGACCGATTGAACTGTGGAAGGATTCGTCCTTTTCATGCCCGAAAAGCACGCTACCTCCGAACTTGACTTTCAGGTCATTTATGACAGCCATAGCATTTTCGTAAGTGGCATGAAAACATTCCTTTGTGGTAGATTTTACTCCCAAGGTCTGATGGTCATAACTATCAAGAGTGTCCAGAGCATAAGTGTAGTCCTTCACGACATCGAATATGCTCTTGACTTGTTCCTCGACAGCAGAGTCGAGATAACCCATTGTGCGTCCCATCACGTCCACAAGAGCCTTCAAATCATCGTATTTCTGTTGTGCGAGATCATTGCGGACAGCGTAGCCTTTGATTAAGAAATCTTTTAGGACGGAGTTTGCCCAAATCCTGAATTGCGTGCCACGTTGTGATTTCACACGATAGCCTACGGATATGATGACATCAAGGTTGTAGAACTTGGTGTCGTATGGTTTCCCATCCGTGGCAGTTGTTCGGAAATTCCGAACAACTGATTCTTCCACCAATTCACCTTCTTTGAAAATGTTACTGATGTGTTCACTTATTGTGCTCTTACTTTTGTCAAATAGTAAGCACAATTGCGTCTGTGTCAGCCAAACCGTCTCATTCTCAAG
>DCMG01000086.1 GCA_002321335.1 Bacteroidales bacterium UBA1628
ACTTCCCGGAAACCGCCATGCAAAGGGCACCGTGGGCGAACATCTCGATCCGTACCAGATTCCCGGACGGCCCATTGATCCCTTCCCGCACAATGGCTTCATGAATATCCTTGACCTGATGCAGGTTCAGCTCTCTGGCCAGCACAATCACGTCTGCGAACTGCGAGTAGAACCGCAGTGCCTCGACATTCGACACGTTGAGTTGGGTGGAGATGTGCACTTCCAGCCCGATTTGACGGCAATATGTTATCGCAGCCATGTCCGAGGCGATTATTGCGTTCACTCCAGCCGCCTTGGCAGAGTCCAGAGCCTCCCGCATAGGAGCGAGGTCCTCTCCGTAAAGGACGATATTCAGGGTCATGTAGGTCTTGACACCATATTCCCGGCAGATTTCCACAATCTTCGGCAGGTCATCCGGGGTGAAGTTGTTCGCCGAGTGCGAGCGCATGTTGAGGTTGCCCACCCCGAAATAGACGGAGTCCGCTCCACCCTGAATCGCCGCGTTCAGACATTCGAAATTGCCCGCCGGCGACATTATCTCAAGTTCTTTCTTGTCCATTGTCTCTGAATATTATCCCTCAAAATTAATCCATAAAATCGCCAATCACAAATTTCCGGTCTGCTTTGTTCTCAAAACCGTATTTAAGTAACCTTCAAAAAGTAACCTGCATCACCTTAAGGAATCTTTTCGGTCTATATCTCTTTTCTCATCAGTCATGTGCCACCGGCACACTCCTTCTTCGAAAATAGATCTATCCTCGAAAATATTCTCTTAATCTGAAGCAACTTATTCTTTTTCATGTTACTAAATTCAGATATTTTCGCTAATATTGCAGATTGTGGCGGACTAATTCCGCTGCCAAAACACTATGCGACTTAAAATTACCCTTGAATATTTCACTTCACCGGGGGAGAAACTTTTTCTGAATCTCTCCGATGGTCAATCAATAGTTATGGAATATGTCGTCGGAGGGCGCTGGGAGGCTTCTTTGGAAGTTCCGGACACGACGGATGCCCTTGAATATTCCTTTGAACTTCACCGTGACGGGCAATGTGTGCGGCGTGAGTGGGGAAGGCATAGGGTCCCTGAGCCTGTCGAAGGGACTGTCGCTTCGACAAGCTCAGCGACCGGTGGTTCCGGCTCAGCGACCGAGTCCCTTGAAATCCGTGACCGTTGGCAGGATCGTCCTGAAGACTCACCGTTCTGGACCAAGGCCTTCACCGACGTGATATTCAAAAGAAAATCAGCTTCGCCCAAACGCACCGGCAACGTGACCTTTACCGTTCCGGGCGCCCGGATCCTCAAGGATGAGGTGTTGGCCATCACCGGCAGCGGCAAAATGTTCGATGATTGGAAAAAGTTCGTGCAGTTGACCCCTGTTTCCGCTCCGCTTTGGGACGTAACCCTTAATGTGAAGGAACCGTTTGAGTATAAGTTCGTTATTCTGGACACAAAGACGAAGAAACCTAAAGTCTGGGAGTCCGGTCCCAACCATTTCTTTGCGGAGGTCCCGGCCAAGGGCAGCCTTCTGGAGATCAGGGATGTCGTTCCGGAGTTTGAGACCAAGCCTTGGCGTGGAGCCGGCACGGCGATTCCGGTCTTTTCCCTCCGCAGCGAGACCAGCTTCGGCGTAGGCGAGTTCAAAGACCTCAAGAAACTGGTGGACTGGGCCGCAAAGACAGGCCAGAGCATCATCCAGCTCCTGCCGATCAACGACACCACAATGACTGGAACGTGGACGGATTCTTACCCTTACAATGCGAACTCGACTTTCGCCCTTCACCCACAGTTCATCCATCTTCCTGATGCCGGGGTCAAGACCGACAAGAAATACAAAACTCTCCAGAAAGAGCTCAACGCACTTCCGGCCGTTGACTACGAGCGAGTTAATAATGAGAAGATACGCCTTTTGAAAGAGGCTTTCGAGAAAGTTGGTCAGGAGGTGATGTCGGGGGAGAGCTACAAACAATTCTATTCCGCCAACAAAGATTGGCTCATCCCTTATGCTGCTTTCTGTGTCTTGAGAGACGTCAACGGAACACCGGAGTTCGGAAAATGGAAGTCACTTTCTGAATATTCAGAAACCAAGGTCAAGTCATTCTGCCGTAGGCATAAGAACGAGACTGACTTCTACTGCTTCGTTCAGTTCTGCCTCGATGCGCAGCTGAAGGAGGCTGTTGAATATGCCCATTCGAAGGGTGTGGCGATCAAGGGAGACCTTCCAATCGGAATCAGCCGCACAAGTGTCGATGCCTGGCAGTATCCGCACCTGTTTAACCTTGATTCTCAGGCCGGAGCACCGCCTGACGCTTTCTCTGCTGACGGTCAGAACTGGGGCTTCCCAACCTACAATTGGGAGGAGATGGCAAAGGACGACTACGCTTGGTGGAAGGCCCGCCTTAGGAAGATGAGTGAATATTTTGACACTTTCCGAATCGATCATATTCTTGGATTCTTCCGCATCTGGGAGATTCCGGTCGGGGTGAAGTCGGGCTTGCTTGGCCATTTCAATCCTGCGCTTCCTTACTCGGCCGACGAGCTGAGAGGCAGGGGATTTGATCCTAACTCTCAGTTGTTTGTGCCTGATCCTCATCGTGACGGGTGGTATCATCCACGTATCGCTGCCCAGAGCACAGAGGATTTCAAGGCTTTGAACGATTACTTCAAGAACGCCTATAACGATCTCTACAATGATTTCTTCTACCATCGCCACAACGGTTTCTGGAAGGAGTGCGCAATGAAGAAGTTGCCGGCCCTTCTGGATTCCACCGGAATGCTGGCCTGCGGAGAGGATCTCGGCATGATTCCGGCCTGTGTCCCTGAGGTGATGAAAGATTTGCACATCCTGTCGCTTGAGATCCAGCGGATGCCGAAGTCTCCTGAGAAGACTTTTGACGAGCCGTGGACCTATCCATATCTGTCGGTCTGCGCGACCGGAACACATGACACCTCCACCTTGCGTGGTTGGTGGGAGGAAGACCGTGCGATGTCCGAAAGGTTCTACCATGAGATACTTCATTGTGAAGGGCAGGCTCCGTATTTCTGCGAGCCGTGGATCTGTGAACGGATTGTGAACCAGCACTTGAACTCTCCTTCGATGCTGTGTGTCCTTCCGCTACAGGACTGGATGTCCATTGACGGAGAGGTCCGCTATCAGGGCAAGCCGGAGGACGAACGCATCAACATTCCGGCCATTTCCCGTCACTATTGGCGCTGGAGGATGCACATCACCCTTGAGGATCTCCTGTCCCGCTCCGACTTCAACCGCAATCTGCACGACCTTATTTCTGATTCCGGAAGAGGGTAGGTGTTGCCTTATGGATTAGTTTGTCATCAAGATGCCGTCTGCCTTGTACAGACGGCATCTTGGCTTTATGGTTTCCCGTCAAGGTTCTCTTTTACGAATCGCGCGATCTCCGCCTTGAATTCGTCAGAATCTTCCGTGTCGATGATCTCGATCTTGTCCGCCAGCCCCAAATAGAATCGTCTGATGGCTCCAAATCCTTGGATATGAGTATCTAATATCCATTTGCCGGAAGGCTCCTCGTAAAGTTCCTCTTTTGGAAGGTTCTTGGCGTTTGAATATTCCTCCAGCAGGTGATTAAGGGCTCCGACCTCCATTCTGATTTTAAGGTGTTTCGGTTTGCCGCTCATTATCCAGCGGAAGACATCCGCTTTGCCCGGCTCAAAAGAATGGGTGTATGTTCCATTGGTCTCGTCAACATCGATGGATTCGATCCTGGATAGCCTGAACTGTTTCATCCGGCACTCGTCAAGGTCCCAGCAATAGACGTTCTCATTATTGTAGAACAGGTTGACAGGAACAACGTGGCGGTCTCGGATCACACCGCTGTTGCCACTTGAGTACCGATGGAATATCAACCTGTTCTTTTTGTTGATCGCATCCTGAATCTTAACGATGAATCTGGCCGGTTTGCTGATGTCCATCAGAGTCATCATCCTCTGCTCCATGTCGTGATGCGTCATCGGTTTGGTCGTGTTTCCATCACGCTTGTAAGCAATGCCTTCAATGCGTTCTTTGTCTTTGTACAGGTAGGCAATCTCGAATCTGGATGGAGTTACGCTGATGCGGATGGCGTCTTGGTCTTCCGTCGCCTCTATCGTTATGTTGTTCAGCAGTGATTCCTTGAAATACAGTTCTTTTTCCGCATTGAGGAAAAGAACCATGTGGTCGATTGAGTCTGGCTTTGTGATGGCATGACCGAGTTTTTTGCTTTTTATTACCTTTATCGTGTCAAAATTGTCGGTCAGCCATTTCATGTCGGCTTTTAATCCATATTCCTCATTTGTTATAGGGTCTCCGGTCTTGTCATTGACTCCAAGATAGATGACTCCACCATCTGTGTTGAGAAATCCGCATGCGGCTTCGAACACCTGCCCGCGTCCTTGATAGTCTATGTCAGCGACCTTTTCGTTCTTGATGTCGTTGCGGAACACGTAGGAGGATTTGAATTCCAGACAACTGCCCTCTCCTTTGCCGTATTTGCCATAGACGGCTTGCTCTTCTTCACGGAACTGGTCGGCCACTCCAAGCAGTTCGCAGATTTTTCGTCGAAGGGAACTGTCTGTGGTCTTGATCTCGTCAGAGAACTTCTGCGAAATACTGTCGGCAAGAACCAATGACACGACTTGATTCCCCAAATCGTCCAGGCCGTTTTCATTGATGATGGAGGCCAGACTATGGATTTTTTCAGGATGTCCGCTGAGTTTCAGGCAACTCAATATCTTGCCTTGCTCTTTTGAAAAATCCAGACCGGAACCCACGTGGCCGATATCCCCGGTCTGCGCATATTCAATACAGCATTTGAGGTAGGCGGCGTCCCGCAGTGTCAGTTTCGGAGTGTCTCTGACACATAAGGAGAGAAATGATGAGCATAGCAGGCACTTGTAAGCGTCAAGTGATCCGGACGCCACGTTTCCACGCAGGATGCTCGCCAGGGTGCGGATGATGTTTTTCTGTTTTTCGTCATTGGCGTTGTCATCCTTCTTCGATTTCAACGCTTCAAGAGCGTCGTGAACCTCAATCACGTATTCTTCCAACACGGCATTGTCATCCCATTCTTTGTCAATGTGGTCATATCCGTACTTGGGCTCACAGATATTGATGTATATGTCGTTGTTTTTCTTTTGTATGTTATAAAGGCTCATGACTTTGGTGTCACCTTTTTTGACTCCGTCCAAGATGAATGACAATGCTCCGTATCCTGAAGGTGTCATCCAATTGATGCGTTCATATCTGGTGTCAATGTCGATGACCTTTGCCTTGAAAGTGTTGTTGTACCGTTCGTCAATTCTTGCCTGCCTTTCAGCGAAGGCTCGGTAGCTGTCCTTGATTGAGAATATATAATGGTCTCCGTCGATGTCGCTGATCACGGCGTTCGGGATGCAGTCGTTTTCCAGAAAATATCCATCCAAATCTTCGGTGTACAAGCCCTTGATCAATTCTTCATCTTTAATGGTGCCGACTATCTGATCAAGGCTGTCAAATATTTCGACATGGAAGACTGGATGGCCGTCGTCTTCATATTCGGTGCGCAGATATTTCAGAGTCACGGTGTCTCCTGGCTTGAACGACTGTCGGTTGCATGGTAATTTGACACGTCCGCTATCTTCCTGCGTGTGCATGAATGTACGCGCGAACGCCTCTAACTTTTCAGCGTCGTTCGCCTCGCTGGATTTCAATCGCTCGTCTCTGGCGCTTCTTGTCACAACCTTGACCGCCCCGCCGCAAAGGGAAAACGCAGTCACGCCATTGTCGCCGCATGGCGATGATTTGATGGAAAAGCATCCGTTGTCTATCGTGACTTGTCCGTTACCCTCGAAAAGGAACGGTGTCAACGTTTTCTTGCTGAAATTGCTGTTGTTGCAGATATTGTGCGCAAGGATGTCCAGTGACATCGCATTCTCGATGGTGGCCCAGTCGTAGCTTATGCCGGAAAGATTGAAACTCATCGCCTTGACGGCGGTGCCCACAAAATCGTAGCTGCTTTTCACAACGTGTGAGGCATAATTGAGGAACGTCAGAAGATTGGTGCGGATTGCCTCATAACTTCGCATTTCAAGCAGTAGAATTATGTTTGAGGCGATCATCTGACCGATAAGTGTGATGGCATTCTTTTCGCTTGGTGTGGGAATGTCTTGACTGTCACAGATGCGCTGTCCTTCAGCTTCAAACTCCTTGATGTGCCTGTCAAGGAAACCGCTTAAATCCAATTTGCTTACAGAACCGTCAATGTATGAAGATCTCAGGGCTTTTACAAGTTCTGTGGATGGAGCATTCGCCGCTTTTTGGAAAATGGTTTCTAGAGTGTTGATGGTCATTGTCCTACTGTGTAATTAATAATCAGGCCAATTTGTCCAAAATGTCTTTCCAGACCTGGATCCTTGAGGTCTCGTTGAGTATTTCGTGACGCATTCCAGGGTAAAGATGCAGGTCAGTGTTCTTGTAGCCGACAGTCTTCATCAGATCGACGGCCTTGCCGATGGCCTTGTCAGAGATGCGGCATGGATCATCGGCTCCGGAAATGAAGTGAACCGGCAGATCTGGGTTGGACATCTTCCAGTTCTTGGGACTGTAGCAATCCTGCATCAGATCCAAAAGGTTCTTGAATCCGTTGACAGTGAATGTGAACATGCAGTAAGGGTCTTTGTGGTAGGCCTCGAGTGTGTCCTTGTCGGAGCAGACCCACGCTGACGGGTAGCCCTCTGACTCGAAGGGTTTGTTGAATGATCCGAAAGACAGTTTCTGCAGGAGAGGGGAGCGGTAGTGTTCTCCTTTGAACAGTCCGATCAGCCCGGCGAGAATGCGTCCTGTCTTTCCTGCCGGATTATAGCTCGGGCAGCCGCAGACGAAGAGCGTGTCGATGCTGTCGTCGTAGCGTTTTGTGAACGAGCGTACGGCCATGGATCCCATGCTGTGCCCGAACAGGGTGTACGGCAAAACCGGATAGCTGGACTTGACCTCGTTCTTAACTAGCTTTATATCCTCAACGAGCGCTTTCCAGCCACCTTTGTACATATATCCTAGATCCTCTTCGTTCAGTACGGTCTCGCCGTGCCCCCGATGGTCGTGTATGGCGCAGATGTAGCCATGGGCTGAAAGATATTCCATGAAAGGAATATATCTCTCCTTGTGTTCGCACATCCCATGGACAATCTGCACGATTCCTTTGGGTTCGCCCACCGGCTCGCTGATCAGGATTGTCAGTTTGAGCCCGTCTGATGAAGCTTCGATTCTCCGCTTTAGCATATTCATCGATTTTTATGATTTCACACGCTCAAAGATAATGAAAATGAATAATCCGGACAACATTGACAAGTGTCGTGGACTCCAGATTATCTTTGAATCTTCAGGACATGAAAACCTTGCCGCTGATTAGGAATATTCGTAAATTTGAAAATTCAAACACAATTTTCGGTATGGCAAACATTGGTAACCCTTTCACTCCTGTCGGGAAAAAGGCTGTTCTCTGCGGATCCGGAGAACTCGGGAAAGAGATCGCGATTGAACTTGAGCGCTATGGCGTGCATGTCGTGGCTGTGGATAAATATGCTGACGCTCCGGCGATGCAGGTGGCGCAGTCGTCTCATGTGCTTTCAATGCTTGACGGTGAGGCGCTTGCTTCCATGATTGAGGAAGAGAAACCTGATCTGATCATCCCTGAGGTAGAGGCTATCGCGACTCCTAGGCTCGTTGATCTCGAAAGGAAGGGCTATAAGGTAATCCCGACCGCCAATGCCACTTACCTGACAATGAACAGGGAGGGGATAAGGCGCCTGGCGGCCGAGGAACTTGGCATTCCAACCTCAAGATACGAATTTGCCTGGACGGAGGATGAGTTCAAGGCCGCTGTGGCTCGGATCGGTTTCCCGTGTGTGGTGAAGCCTGTGATGAGTTCATCAGGCCATGGCCAGAGTGTGGTCCGGGATGAGTCTCAGGTCGCCCAGGCTTGGAAGATCTCCCAGGAGGGAGGACGTGCCGGAGGTGGAAAGGTCATCGTTGAGGGCTTCGTGGACTTTGACTACGAGATCACTCTTCTGACTGTACGACACTGTGCCGGAACGACTTTCCTCAAGCCTGTGGGTCATCATCAGGTCGATGGGGATTACCGTGAGTCATGGCAGCCTCAGGGTATGAGCGCCGCCGCTGAAAAGAAGGCTCAGGAGATAGCGGGGAAAATCACCGCTGCGCTGGGGGGCTACGGAATATTCGGAGTCGAGCTCTTCGTCAAGGGAGAGGATGTGATATTCAGTGAAGTATCTCCGAGGCCGCACGACACAGGAATGGTGACGATGATTTCGCAGGACATGTCAGAGTTTGCCCTTCATGCGCGTGCTGTGCTTGGACTGCCGATTCCTGAAGTCCGTTTCTACGGGCCGTCAGCCTCGAAGGCGATCGTTGTCGAGGGAAATACCAATGAATATGAGTTCCAGGACGTTGACAAGGTTCTCGAGGAGCCTGGCGTGCAGGTTCGGTTCTTCGGAAAACCGGAGATAAGAGGTCATCGCCGGGTAGGTGTCATCCTTGCGACAGATGAGACTGTTGAAAAGGCGCTTCAGAAGGCCGAGAGGGCATATTCAAAACTCAAGGTCAAGGTTTATTAGGGATATCCAGATTGTTTCAGTTTTGGCCATAAATCAATTTAAAATTTTCTTTTTGGTCGAATTTGTTTGTCGTCTTGGGAAGGAGATGTACATTTGTTCCGAAAATTACAATAAAATTCGACTAAATGAAAAGAGTAATTGCTGTTGCAGCATGTGTTTGCGCTGCTGCGATGACCGCTCAAGCGGGTGGCTATGTGACTAACACGAATCAGAATGTGGCGTTCTTGAGGAATCCTGCCCAGAACGCCGTGATAGGGGTTCAGGGGGCATATTTCAACCCTGCCGGAATCGGCTTTATGGACGACGGATGGCATCTTGCGTTTGATGTCCAGACCGCTTTGCAGAGAAGGTACACGACATCCACATACGAACCGTTGAAGTACGGTGTGGACAATGAGGGTCGAGGCTACAAGAAGTACACGGGCAAGTCTTTCGTCCCTGCGTTGCCTCACCTGAGTCTGGCCTTCAAGCACGACAACCTGTTCGCGTCATTCCATTTCGGAGTCGTTTCGGGAGGAGGAAAGGCGAAGTACGACCAAGGACTCGGCTCGTTTGAGGCACCGGTCGCGATGATTCCGGCTTTGATCAATAATCTGGCTGGCGCACAGATGGTTACCGGTTATGATGCCGACATCAACCTTACCGGGGAACAGTACAACTTCGCCGGCCAGTTGAACATCGGCTACAAGATTGGCTCGAAGTGGAGCGTTTCCGCCGGCGTGCGTCTGAACTACATCTCCAACTATTACAACGGAAGTCTTGAGAACATCAGACTTCAGTATGCTGGCCGGATGCTCCCTGCCGCCAATGTGCTCGGAACTGCTGTGTCAGCGATTTCAGGTGGGTTGATTCCGACCGAGACCGCTGTCGGAATGGTCGGCGGCCTTGTCAGCGACAAAAAACTTGACTCGCATCAGAAAGACATCGCTTGGACCCCTGTCCTTTCTGTGGACTACAAGACAGGCAAGTTCAACTTCTCTGCTCGCTATGAGTTCAACACGAATGTGCGCCTGAACAATGACACGAAGGCGAACACTACAGGAATATCCCAGTTCGATGACGGCAAGGAGGTCGCTGCTGACATCCCTGGCAACATCAACCTCGGCGCTGAATATTCCATCAAGCCGAACTTCCGCATCTCTCTCGGAGCAAACTACTATTTTGACAAGCAGTCAAAGCAGTACAACAGCGAAACGGGTTTGAACGATAAACAGAATTATCTGAAACACAACTCATTCGAGATTCTCGGTGGCCTTGAGTACGATTTGAGTAAAGTCGTGACCCTCAGCATAGGCGCAAACAGCAGCACTTTCGGTTTCGGCAATGACGCCAAGTACATCTCAGACCTGAGCTACACCACCAGCTCGATCTCCGGCGGTCTCGGCGCCAGAATCAACGCCACTCCGAAAATCGCCATTGATTTAGGAATATACAAGACTTTCTTCATGCACTTCACCAAGGAGCAGGCCGACTACGGCGGAAACGGCGCTTTGATCGCCGCGAAACTTGCCCCTGTCCTCGGCCAGCTTGCCCCTTCAGTTCCTGGCCTTGCCGAGAAACTCGACATCAAGAATCTCCAGATCCCCGGCCAGGACGACTTCTACCGCACCAGTATCGTCGGTGGCATCGGAGTGACCTTCAAGTTCTAGTCAAGCCAGTCGGAAACCTCCCGGTCAAAGCCGTTGAAATGGACCAGACATGAACCTACTAATAATGTTGTGAGTTTACTATATTTGTTGATAATATCAAACATATAGTATCATGGACACAAAGAAACCAAGCAACATTGAGCAGTACCAAGGAAACTTTTCTGAAAGCGGATTTTGGAACAAAGTGAAAAAGGTGGCCCAAAAGGCCGGAGCAAAGGTCATCTATGTGGCTCTTATCCTTTACTATGAATTGATGGATCCGAATGTCAGTCCAAAGGAGAAAGCGATCATAATCGGTGCGCTCGGATATTTCATCCTCCCGATCGACCTTATTCCGGACGCCATCCCTGTCGCTGGATTTACGGATGACCTTGCCGCTCTGATGGCCGCTTACGCTTACGTTAAAGTGCATCTTACTCCTGAGGTCAGATTCCGGGCGCAAAGTAAGATGAGTGAATGGTTCGACATCCGGGACTTTAATGCCATAGACCCTGATAAACAATAAACTCTGGCTCGATATCCAGACGGCTGACTTGTATTATCCGAAATTTTCCCGGTTGCTGAACCCGTCGAAGCATCGAAGAGACTTTCCCATAAGGCAGGATCGTGGAGCTTAACGTGCAGTAGCATAGTAGATTAAATAGATGTACTCCCCGCCGTTCCGGTAGGGAGTACATAGACGTTATTTGTTGATTTGCAGGAGAGTGGCCTACACGTTCCCGTCACTCCTCCGTGTAGAATCGGATGATCCGCTCGATGGCTCTTTGGCAGACCGGGCAGAAAGCTTTGGCGGTGTTGGTTCTCATCCGGCAATCCTCACATGGTCTCCAGACACCTTTTGTCTGGTAGCCTCCGCCTTCGACAAGCCCTACGACTCCTTGGTCGTAAAGATCCTTCCACTTGCTCTCGAAGTTGGCCTTTGTGGTGATGTTCTGCTCCCAAGGCTCAATGTCCGGGTAGTAATATTCAACGTACTGGTCGTCGTAGGCATATTCATCTGTCAGACCGCCGAAGCTGTGGCCGAACTCGTGGACAACCACCGGGCCGAAGAGTTTGTGGTGGGCTGTGGTGAGCGTGTAGGAATTGTAGATGCCGCCGCCACCGTAAGTGTCAGTGTTGGCGAGGATTATGATGTGCTCGTAAGGGATTCCGGCAAGTACGTCATGCATCTTGAACAGGTGCAGGGTCGTGAGGTAGCGGTCGGAATAGAACGTGTCGAAGTGCGAGTCCACAGCCGTCTTTTTCCAGAGGCCTTCACGCGGCACGCTGACTCCGCTGTCCTGCGACGGCGATGCCACGGCCACGATGTTGAACCTGTCGCTCATTGATTTGAACGGCTCGTGCCTCAGGAGATTCTCCACGGTGCTCTCGGCATCCTTGAAGAATATGTCCAACTCGCCCTCGGTGTAGCCTTCGGCGAGAATTGCGATGTCGATTTTCTCCTTGGAGTCACCGCTGTCCAACAGCATTCTCGTTTGCGGTTTTCCGTCCACCGGCCTGATCAGAATGTCTTCAGGGTCAACTGGATGCGTGAGGCTTGCGGACACATTCTCGTGGAAATCATAGAGTTGGACGGTGATCTCCGCCGGGGCCGCCGGCATCGGCACAAGGAACACATTCTCGAAGCTCTTGTGGACTCTTGTCGCCTCCTCTGTCGCCTGCCACTCTTGGAACAACGTGCAGAACGACATCCTGTAGAGCGTGTCTCCCGTGGCCTTGTCTGTCATCGTGAGCTGCCCGTTGCCCCGCAGCGGCACTTCCTTCAGATTCGTCCGCCTTCCGTACCATCCGTTGGAACTAAGCAACTCAGCGACAGCGATGTCACAATCCTTGTCCGATCCACTGAATATATAGTCGATCCTCAAGGTCTTGTCCAAAAGCCTTCCGTCGGAAAACGAGTCAGCGTTGATTCCGTTCATCAGTCCCGGCAGCGCCGCCGCCAGGACAATCAATAATATTCTTTTCATACGTGCCAATTTCATTATGTGATTCATAAACACACTTCGCCTCATCATCGCAGACTGGCATAGCCGTTCCCTCCGATGCCAACTATTCACGAATTTAGGAATTTTCTTGAATATTCGGAAATATATTCATCTCCATTCTTTCCGATTTCGATGGTTGCGCTCCAAGTCTGCTCGTCGGATCCGTTATAATCAAACCGAACCGCTTTCAGAATACCGTTGTCTTTGATATACAAGATGTTGTCACCAGCGTTGTTGATCCCGGCAAGGATTGTCGCCTTGGGATATTTCTGCCTTACAAAATATACACAACTGCTCATATCGTACCACCAGATGGATCTGTTGGAGTGGGATAGCAGAATATCGAGGAGTTCTCCGTCCTCGTCTATCAGCACAGAATAATCCCGGTATGCAAGCACAGAGGTTATATTTTCATCAAAAACAACGAACTGAAACTCGTACGCCTTCTTGTCAAACCCTCTGCGTGCGACTTCGATCACGTACGATTGATCCCACTCGTAATATTCTTTGTTGAGTCCGGCTCCGAGATAGGCTTTAGCGATCCTTTCTGGCAGTTGCTTGAGGAACGCGAATCCGTTCTTGTCGTACTCCTTCTGCGTCATCATCCAAGAGTGGCCTTTGTAGACGGCAGTGCACTTCAATCCGTCCGTGTCCACAAATTCTATCTGCGACTTATTATAGTATGTCATTGCGTTTGTGACCTTGACAGCCTTTGAATATCTCTCGTAGAAATCCGTCTTTATAGCTTCCGCCACCCCGTGTGCCTCAAAGATATCCCAATCCGGTTCGTATTTCTCGCATGCGGATGTGATTATGAGCATAACCGCCACGCAGATGATATTAGTAAGTCCCTTTGTCATAGTATATTTCCCATCTCTTGGAGTCACACACAAAGATACGAATAAAATCAATATATTATCCTTTTATCCTCCCTCTTGTCCCTCTACGGCGTCATAAACATATTAAAGTGCTGCCTGTGAGAGTCTGATCGCACTCTTGGGCAACGAAAATGCCCAAAAGTGTCGCTGAAGCGGGACATTTGATTGACCAGTAATTGACAATCACCAACCGAAGATGTTGCGGGTGATCCACCATACGATGACGAGGATGCCGATTGTGATGATGACAGTGGTGCTGTTGAGGGCGTTGTAGAACTTTGGAAATCTGGACTTTAGTGGAATTGACACCAGAAGGACGATGATGTAGGGGAGGACCAGAACAAGGAGTGCGTTGGCCTCGAATGCTTTATGAATATTTAAATTCAGCAGGTTGTGTACTACCCGCTGGCTGCCGCATCCCGGACACTTCATTCCTGTCAGTTGCAGGAATAAGCACTTGGGGAACCAGACTGTGCCTTCGGGGTTGAAACGTGAATATAAAAACACCAATCCCACACACGCTGCCGTAAGCAGAGTGTAAAGGATTGGTTTCTTGCATGAGTCCTTGTTCATCTGTTGGATGAGACAATCACAGATGAGAGACTTTAAAAACAGTTTCTAAATGTCGGCGAGTCCGGCCATCACTCCGCAGGCCATCAGGATGATGTAGATGATCACCCAGAACAGACCGCAGCATATTCCTACAATGCTCCACGTCTTCGCCTGCTTGCTGGCTTCCTGTGCGGCGGCGTAGTTCCCGCCGGCATATTCCTTGGAAACACTGCTGGATTTGATGATGCCGACGATTCCGAAAGGAAGGCAGCAGAGCACGGTCACGATGATGGACAGGGCCAGATAGGTCGGAGGGCAAGGCGGCATTGTCTGTTGGTAATTCTGAGCCAAGGGAGTCTGGGTGGCTGCATTAGGGATGTTTGTTCCGCATTTCGGGCAGAAAGATGCTTCGTCTGAAACAGGACTTCCGCATTTAGGACAATATTTCATAAAGATGTAATTGATTTCGTAATGTGATACTTGTTTCGGCCTTCCGGACAGCCGGCCGATTATAACGATGACAGCGATGACTGAAAGGATGATTATGACCTGCCAAGGTCCGATCACGCCCAGAATCATTGTTTGAGAGTATACAAATGGTTTACTTCAGATGCTGTCCGTTGCCGTCAACGTAGGTGTTGCAGGCAATCATGATAATGTCGATAAGGGTCCAGATCCCACAGCCTCCGAGTGTCAGAAGCATGATGATTCCGGTTACCGTGTTGCCGGTGTAGAATCTGTGAACGCCAAAACTTCCGAGTACAATGCAGAGAACGAGCGTGATCAGCCATCTGTCATCATTCTCCTTGGCTGCCTGGCTTTCGTTGTATGTCTGCCCGTATTCCGGTTGTGACTGAAGAGGCTTTCCGCAATTTGGACAAAATGAAGAGTCCGGCTGCACCGGCGCTCCGCAATGAGGGCAATAATTCATCTTTGAATATGACAATATAAATGTTGGTTCTATAGTCAGAATAGTCTTCTGGCTTTCAAGGCCTAAAGATAATCATTATTGTCAGAATATCAAATACATTGTTTATGTGGATTGCTTCGTCGCTTCGTCAGGCTCAGCGACCGTGGCATTATGGCCGCTGAGCCTGTCGAAGCGACCGACCGGCTCAGTGCCTCTCGTGCACCGGCTCGCAGGTGAGATCCACACCGAGTTTCTTGAAGACTTTCTTGTCGATGTCGCTCAACAGAACCGTTGAGTGAACCAGGCAGCCTTTCAGAAGCGGCAGCGTGTCCAGAGCCTTCCGGCAGTTCTCGTCATCGGGGCTCAGGACGGAGAGAGCGATCAGAACCTCGTCTGTGTGCAGGCGTGGATTGTTGCCGTGGAGATAGGTGACTTTCGTTTTCTGGATCGGCTCGATAAGCCTTCCCGGAATGAGTTTTACGCTGTGGTCGATTCCAGCCAAATGCTTTGTGGCCTTCAGAAGAAGGGCGGCGCAAGGACCGAGAAGGTCGGAGGTCTCGGCGCTGAGTATCGTGCCGTCAGACAGTTCGATCGCTGCGGATGGATTGCCGGCCGTGGCCTCACGTTGCTTCGCCGCGACGGTGACACGGCGATATTCAGTGGTGATCCTGGCCTGCTTGAGCAGAAGCGCGATCTTGCCAACCTCGCTTTCATTGTCCTCTCCGTCAGCCATTTGGTCGAGGGCGGAGTAGTACCGCCTGATGATCTCGTCGTTGGCGGCTTTGCAGCAGACATCGTCATCGCTGATGCAGTACCCCACCATATTCACACCCATGTCGGTAGGGGACTTGTACGGATTCTCGCCGTAGATTCCCTCGAAAAGGGCGTTCAGCACCGGGAATATCTCGATGTCCCTGTTGTAGTTGATCGCCGTCTTGCCGTAGGCCTCCAGATGGAACGGATCGATCATATTCACATCGTTAAGGTCTGCCGTGGCGGCCTCGTAGGCGATGTTGACAGGGTGCTTCAGAGGCAGGTTCCAGACCGGGAAAGTCTCGAATTTGGCGTAGCCGGCCGCGATTCCTTTCTTGTGCTCATGGTAGAGCTGGCTAAGGCAGACGGCCATCTTCCCGCTGCCAGGCCCAGGGGCCGTCACGATGACGAGCGGGCGGGTTGTCTGGACGTAGTCGTTCTTTCCGTACCCTTCCTCGGAATCGATCAGAGCCACATTGTTCGGATAGCCCTCGATCGTGTAGTGGTAGTAGGCCTTGATGCCCATTTTCTTGAGCTTGGCCTTGTACGCCTTGGCGCTGGACTGGCCGTTGAAATGGGTGATCACCACGCTGCTCACGAGAAAACCCCTGTTCTGGAACTCCGTGCGCAGACGCAGCACGTCCATGTCGTAGGTGATGCCGTAGTCGGCTCGCATCTTGTTCTTCTCGATGTCGTTGGCGCTGATGACGATGACGATTTCCGCGCAGTCGCTAAGCTGCTTGAGCATCCTCAGTTTGCTGTCCGGCTGGAATCCGGGCAGAACCCTGCTTGCGTGATAGTCGTCAAACAATTTGCCCCCAAGCTCAAGATAGAGTTTGTCGCCGAACTGGGCTATGCGTTCCTTGATGTGTTCTGATTGTATCCGCAGATACTTTTCGTTGTCGAATCCGTACTTCATAACGGATAACAAAGGTACGAAATCTATTCCGCTGCGGCAAATGAAAAAATAAGACCACAATATTTTTTGCGGTCTTATTTTTCGGGTGATGCTGTCGTGCTTGGCTGTCGCTGGATTTTCAGCAGAAAGCCGCTATAACCTCACATCAATCAGATTCGGATAATGATCCGTAATCTTGATGGTGTATTTTTCCATGATGCAGTCGAAGACCTTGACTTCGGTCTTCCCGCTCGGATCGTAAATCATACAGTGGTCGATCGCTCCGGTGGCCCTGTCCATGCCACGCCTTCGGCTTTCCACGGAATATCCTTCCCCGGGGCTGCAGATGTGGTGTCCGTTATGGTTGTCGCCATAGACGGTGGCCGCCTTGTAGCATGGAACATATCCTCCCTGAATGAGTTGCTGGATTGGAACAGTTTCTTCCTCGCAGTTCATATCCCCCACCACAAATACCGGAATATCCCCGAACTTTGCCCTGATGATGTCGGTCTCTGCCATCACCAAACGTAATTGTGCCGCTCTGGCCATTGTGCTGCCAGGCTTTGCTTTCTCGCTCTTCCACCAAAGATGGGTGCCGATCAATGCGAATATCTTCCCGTCGGCTTTCCTTTTCAGCACCGCTGAAGTGAACGATTTGGACCCTTGGTTGCACCACTGCTCCGGAGTGTACTTGTTGTAGTTGACGTACAAAGGTTCAAGGATCCTGCTGTTGTAGAATATCGGAGTGTTGTTCCAATCCGTCTTTGAATCCCATGCGATGACGTAGCCGTCTTTTTGTACCAGAGGGTAGAACTCCTTGTGCATGTGGCTGGAATATTCCTGAAGTGCGAAGACATCCGGCAGGTAGTCGTTCACCAACCGGGCGAATTGCGGAGCCCTTTGGAAATCACGTGGATCCTCGCCGATTTCTTTCCATTTCGGCGGGATGGTGTCTTTGCTGTAGTCCCAGATGTTGTCGTCGAGAATGCGGAGGTCAGCCCCTTCGGCGATCTTGAACTTGGCGTCGAACGCCGGGCTTTTCTGTGCGAGAGCGGCCGATTCGCAGACCAAAAGCCCGAGTGTCAATGCCGTAGCCGCGATGACCCTTATAATCCTGTTCATTATTCGATAAATTTTGTGTTTTGTCAGATTACCGGAAAAGATTTCCTCTTCAAAGTTATAATTTTATTCGATAATATATGCGTTATATCTGGATTTTGTCTCCTCGGAATGGTTAATGATGAAATTGGTTCTTGACAATCTGAAAATAATAATCAACTGGGACTCCGTCTTTGATTTTATTGGTTGGAGCCTCCGTGGACTATAGAAAAAAGGGCAGCCTCAAACGAGACTGCCCCCTCGTGCGGAATCGTGGAAGATTATTGAACCTTTGCCGAGGATTTCAAGAGGGTGCTGGAGTTTGTGGAGTGGTTGGAAGATGTGGATTGAAAGAGTGTATAGAAGAATAACATTGCCAATATGGAAATTTTCTTTATCTTTGCATTGTTATATGCATTCGGGAGATAACAAGTAAAAGCAAGCATCTTTTCCCTAAAAGGGATGCTTGCTTTTTTATTTTTAGCTCATACCGAGGGGGTACTACAACAAGGACGGTTGTTCTCTCATTTTCCCGATTAATTTACATATAACATGAGAACAAGCCAACATCTTGTGATAGTCGCCATTGAGGTGGAGATTATCAGACTTGTCCGGGTGCGAGCCTACAGGCGAGTACGTTTCGGCAAGGTTGAGAGAGTGTGCAGCCACTACAGACGATATTAGGGTAATGTCTGTACCATGCTGCCGCTTTGAGCCGTTAAGCTCTCTGCTTCACCCCTCGGTTTTTTATTGTTCTGTAATCCTGCTTGACTTGGAAAGTGTTGGTAATAATTTATCTAACTTTGAGAAAATCATCCCTTTGGTAATCACAAAGGCTTCAGATTTAAGAGGTTTGTGGAGAGACGGGAGCTATGAGACCAAGCGGAAAATCGAATACCTTGTCTACGTGAGTTTAACATTTAATT
>DCMG01000109.1:0-18785 GCA_002321335.1 Bacteroidales bacterium UBA1628
AGACAAGGCGGATGTTCACGTTGCGTGGTTTTGTGTCCCCGACTCGGGTGATAGTCCTGTTCTGGAGAACCCTCAGAAGCTTTGCCTGAAGATGCAGTGGAATATTCCCGATCTCGTCCAGGAACAGGGTCCCGCCCTCGGCCAGTTCGATCTTTCCGGCCTTGTCAGAGTAGGCGTCCGTGAACGCCCCCTTGACGTGGCCGAAGAGCTCGCTCTCGAAAAGGGTCTCCGGAATCGCTCCGGCATCGACACTGACCATTGGGCCGTTCCGTCTCTCGGAGTGATTGTGTATCTCTCTGGCCAGAAGGTCCTTGCCGGTTCCGTTCTCGCCCGTGATCAGCACCGTCGCATCCGTAGGACCTATCTTCTCGATCGTCTTTTTGATCTCCGACATAGCCTGGGATGTGCCCCAGTACATCCCGGTCGGCCCGGTGGCATATTCATTGGACTGCTGATTGTCTTTCCGGTTTTCCGCCACCGCCCTTTCCAGCGTGGCGAGCAGTTTATCGTTCTCCCACGGCTTCACGATGAAGTCGAACGCCCCTCTTTTCATCCCCTCGACCGCCAGCGAGATGTCAGCGTAGGCCGTGAACAGCACCACCTTCTGGTTCGGGTTGTTGTTGCGTAACTCGCTGAGCCAGAACAGTCCTTCGTTTCCTGTGTTGATGTCTGTGTTGAAATTCATGTCCAACAGGATCACGTCTGGCTGGAAGGTATTGACTGTGCTGATAAGCTGCGCAGGTGACGGCAGGATCTCCACCGCCTCGAACCTCATTGGCAACAGAATCTTCAACGCGGACCGGATCCCCGCATTGTCATCCACAACAAGCACTTTTCCGACTTTCTTCATCTTGATATTTCTTTCTGGCCAATAGTAGCAATCGTCATTATCGGCCGTGTCATTCTTTCTGATCCTCACGAAGATAGCGTTTTTCCTTGAATTCCGGAAACGCAAGTGACCGGACTATTCCGAGGCGGATTCGGTGATGGAGATGTTCTCGGCGCCGGCGGTCTTCAGGGCGGCCACAAGGGCATCGACCTGAGACTTGTCGTCGAACGGGCCTACCGTGAACACCACGGCTCCGGCCTCCACGCTCTTTATCAGGTCCTTGTCTGAGTGCTCGTGGATGGCGGAGATAACCTGCTCGGACAGAGACTGGCCGTCCTCAGGGTAGATTTTGACCATCATCATGGATCTGTGTTTCGACTCAAGATCCCGAGCCTTGGACACGCCGATGATTTTCCCGTTCAGGAACGCGTCTATCTGTGCGTCACGGAATCCTCTGTTCTTCACCTTGTTGAGGTTCGAGAGGGCATCCTTGTAGGTCTTGAACAATCCGACAGAGTAGGCATGTCTGCCGGATGTGGTCATTCTCTCGAAGGCTGGGCTGAGGCCGTTCAGGTCAGCGACGGAAGCCTTTCTGGTGAGTGTGAATATCCTTATTTGGTAAACAAGTCCGTCCGGCAGTGTGTTGCTTTCGGCGAAACGCCCTTCCGGCAGGATCATGAACGAGTAATCGAAAGTCGGCTTCGGCTTGCGAATGTCCAGACGCAAGGCCGGACCGTAGCTGTTCTTGGAGAAGGCATAGCCTGAAGCAGCTCCGACAATCTCCTTGTCGGCCTCCGCCTGAAGTTTCCTCGTGTCGATCACGATGCCGTTGGCCAGAAAATCCATCTCGATGCCTTGCAGTTCCTTCACAGCGGCGTTGAGGGCGCTGTTCAGCGTCGGGAGCATCTGTTCCTTGTCGGAAATCTCGGCTGTCAGCCTTGCCTTGCCATCATCTGACGCGGTCGCAAGACCCGAACGCAGCCTGTCCAGATTCCGGTTGAACCTTGATACGGAATCCCGCAGAGCCCTGACCTCTCGCATCTTGTCCATATAACGTTTAGTCCCTTCTCCCTGCTGCCCGTCATCAGGCACGGCGGCGTTGTTGTCAATTCTGGAAGGGTCTCCTGCGGGATTGAGAGCCGCCAAAGTTCTCAGCTCGCTCACATCGGTGACCGCCTTGCGGACAGGCATGCTGTCATATTCAAGAACATAGATCGTGACACTGTCGCGGCTGCATTCTCGGTTGGAGGCGAAGATGGAATATTTTCCGTCATCCGTGTTGACGAAGAGGAAGTCGTCGTATGGCGAGGAGTACGGAAATCCCATATTCACTGGCATTTCCCAATCATTCGTCTCGCTGTTCCAGTTAGAGACGTAGAGGTCGTAGCCTCCCATGCCGTAAAGCCCTTTGGAAGCGAAGTAAAGTGATTGTCCGTCAGGCGAAAGCATCGGGTATATCTCGTCCGAAGAGCTTGTCATCTGTTCATTGATGAGGGCTGGTGCGGACCAAAGCGAGTCTGCCAGATGTGTCGCATAGATATTCCTGATTCCTTCCTCGTCCTTTGCCGAGTAGTAGATGTCCCTTGTGCCGTCAGGAATATAGATGGCGCGCGACAGGTCATCCCCGCCCAGCGAGTCGAGTTGGTTGGGAGTCTTTCTCCAACTGAAATCCTTAAGCGGGTAGAACAGGAAGAAATCCTTGAGCGGGAAAGTCTGTTTGGCCACCACTGTAGGTTGGCTGCAGAAGCCCATCATGTTAAGCCCGTTGCGGGACAGAAGCAGCCTCTCCTCCGCTTTTGCCGATGATGTGGAGTCCAAAGCAGCCACGGCGTATTCGCCGTATTTGACCGCTTCCGCGAAATTGTAGGCCATCCTGCACGAGTCCGCCTTGATCATGAGCTGGGTCGGAGAGACCTGGGCGGAGGTCTCGACGCTGAGCGCTGAAAGCGTGAGCAGAGTGAATATGCCGATGAATATTTTGTTTCTCATTCTGAAAAATCTCGGTGAATGCGTCTGCAAAAATAAGAAATACTTGGCAGATAATTTCTTTCTAAGAAAAAAATGCTAAATTTGTACCCCTATTTTTATGCGAAAAAATTAAAACAATAAAATAAAGGTAAAATTATGCAAAGTAAAGGTTGGATAAGGCTTGTCGCCATTCTGCTTGCGATCGCTTCCATTTGGCAGCTTTCCTTCACTGCGGTGACATCCATCCAGGAAAAGAAAGCGGAGAAGTTCGCCGAGAAGGCCGCCGTCGCGGCTCAGAATTCGGCGTCTTTCGCCCAGATTCCTGAAAATGACCAGGCTTATTATCTGGATTCGATCAGGAAAGAACAGAACAGGGTATTCATTGATTCCATCTCTTCGAAGAAGGTATTCCTCTGGAACACCTACAAGGAGTGCAAGGCCAAGGAAATCAACCTCGGTCTGGATCTCAAGGGCGGTATGAACGTCATGCTGCAGGTGCAGCTTCAGGATCTTGTGAAGGCCATTGCCGGCAACAGCGCGAATCCTGAGTTCCAGAAGGCTCTTGCCCTCGCAAAGGAGCGCAGCGTGAATTCTCGTGAGGATTACATCACCCTTTTCGCCAACGCATGGAAGGAAGTGGCCAACGGCCAGACCCTCGCCCAGATTTTCGGAACCTACGAGATGAAGGACAAGATCACCCCGGCATCCACCGACGCCGAGGTCATCAGTGTCATCCGTGAGGAGGCCGAGAGCGCCGTCGCCAACTCATTCAATGTGCTCAGAAGCCGTATCGACCGTTTCGGTGTGACCCAGCCTTCTATCCAGAAGCTTGGAAACAGCGGACGTATCCTCGTCGAGCTTCCTGGAGTCAAGGAGCCTGAGCGTGTCAGGAAACTCCTTCAGGGAACCGCTTCCCTCGAATTCTGGGAAACCTACACCAACCAGGAGATTTCCGGTTACCTCGCCGAAGCCAACGCCAAACTGGCCGAGATTCTTGCTGATGAGGCCGACAGCACAGAGGTTGCCGAGCCTGAGGCTGCCGCGGCGGCCGGCGCTGATTCCCTTCTCAATTCCGAGATAGCGCAGAGCCAGAACAATTCCGCCGAGATGGACGCCGTCAGGAAATCAAATCCGCTCTTCGCGGTGCTCAGCCCTTCAGGCTCCAACAACGCCTGCATCGGTTTCGCCGCCGCTATTGACACCGCCAAGGTCAACAGGTATCTCTCAATGCCTCAGATCGCCGAGATCTTCCCTGCCGAGTTCAAGCCGATGTGGTCTGTTAAGCCTTCAGAGTACGCTCAGGGTGACAACGTCTTCGAACTCGTCGCCATCAAAGCCACCTCTAGGGACGGCAAGGCCAAGCTTGACGGAGGTGTCATCACCGACGCGCGTGTCGTTTACGACCACGGCTCTAACGGTGAACCTTCTGTGTCCATGAGCATGAACGCCGAGGGCGCCAACATCTGGGCCCGCATGACCAGCGACAACGTCGGCAAGCAGATTGCCATCGTTCTCGATGACATGGTATATTCATACCCTAACGTGCAGAACGCCATCACGGGCGGAAGCTCCTCAATCACCGGCCACTTCACACCGGACGAGGCAACCGACCTTGTGAACGTCCTCAAGTCAGGTAAGCTTCCTGCGCCTGCCACCATCATCCAGGAGCAGGTTGTCGGTCCTTCCCTCGGAGCCAAGTCAATCAACGCCGGTATGATCTCATTCGTCATCGCGTTCCTCTTGGTTCTCGTTTACATGATCTTCTTCTATCAGGGCGCCGGTGTCGCCGCTGACATCGCCCTCCTTTGCAACGTGCTTCTCCTCTTCGGAGTCCTCGTCTCATTCGGAGCCGTCCTGACACTGCCTGGTATCGCCGGTCTCGTCTTGACAATGGGTATGGCAGTTGACGCCAACGTGATCATCTACGAGCGTATCAAGGAAGAGCTTGCCGCCGGCAAGGGTCTGGGCAAGGCTGTCGCTGACGGTTACAGCAACGCCTACTCCGCCATCATCGACGGTCAGGTGACCACCCTCCTTACAGGTATCGTTCTCTTCGTGTTCGGTTCCGGTCCAGTGCAGGGCTTCGCCACAACGTTGATCATCGGTATCATCACCTCTGTCCTTACCTCTATCTTCATCACAAGGCTTATCTTTGATGACCGCATCGAGAAGGGCAAGAGCATTTCGTTCGAGAACAATCTCACCAAGAATTTCCTCAAGAACACTCATTTTGACTTCATTGCAGCCCGTAAGTGGTCTTACATCGTTTCTGGTGCATTGATTGTCATCGCGATTGTTTCTATCTTCACCAAGGGCTTCACCTATGGTGTTGACTTCACTGGTGGACGTACCTATGTAGTTCGTTTCGACCAGCCTGTCACGGCAGAGCAGGTTCGTAGCGCGGCTGAGGTTGAGTTTGACGGAGCGGTGGAGGTCAAGCAGTTCGGTGGCGAGAGCCAGATGAAGATCACGACCCAGTACAAGAACGATCAGGAGTCAACCGATGTTGACGCTGAGGTTGAGGCCAAACTTTACAATGCTTTGAAGCCTTTCTTCGCCGAGACAGACATCACTCTTGATGAGTTCAAGTCAACGGTTGACAATCCTAACGGTATCATCTCTTCCGACAAGGTCGGCCCTACCATCGCCAACGACATGAAGAGAGACGCCATCATCGCGGTCATTCTCTCCTTGCTCGTAATCTTCGCCTACATCGCCTTCCGTTTCAAGGGTTGGACATGGGGTCTCGGTGGTGTGGTTTCTCTTGCCCACACGGCCATCATCGTGATTGGCTTCTTCTCCCTGTTCTCAGGAATCCTGCCGTTCAATCTTGACGTTGACCAGACGTTCATCGCGGCCATCCTTACCATTATTGGTTACGCCATCAACGACAACGTGGTTATCTTCGACAGAATCCGTGAGTACAGGACCCTGCATCCTAACGTGGATGTGAGGACCAATACCAACCAGGCCATCAACGCCACGTTGACCCGTACAGTCAACACCTCTGTATCAACGCTTGTCACCATGCTCGCGATCGCGATTTTCGGAGGTGAATCCATCAGAGGTCTTGCTGTTGCCCTTATCCTTGGTATCTGCATCGGTACCTACGCTTCCATCTTCATCGGTACACCTGTGATGTACGATGCCACGATCTGGAACCAGAAGCGCCTTGCCGCCAAGAATGGCAATGCCAAACCTTCAAAGAAATAATCTTTGATTAATGAATATGCAAAAGCGCCGACCCCTTGGGGCCGGCGCTTTTTTGTGCACAGCACAAAAATCCTTCAACCCCCAGTCACTACGTGACAGCCCCGGTGGGGCATTGGGGACCGTATTCCCCAAACCCCTTGCGTCGCTTCGCTCCGAGTGTCAGCGTGTCAGTGCTTTTTTCGGTCACTGAGCTTGTCGAAGTGATCGAAAAAAGGTGAAAAAACAAATAAAGGCCGGCTGATTTATTTTTCAGCCGGCCTTCTTGGGATATTTCTCAAATGATTACCTGATCATATTCTTTGGGTCAAGGGCCTTGTCGAGCTCATCCTTGGTGAGGAGGCCTTTCTCAAGGACTATGTCGTAGACTGATCGGTTGGTCTCAAGGGCTTCCTTTGCGACCTTGGTGCTGGCCTTGTAGCCGATGATAGGGTTGAGGGCGGTCACGATGCCGATGCTGTTCTTGACCATTTCGTAGCAGCGGTCCTTGTTGACAGTGATGCCTTCGACGCACTTCTCACGCAGGGTGTTCATCGCGTTTGTCAACCATGTGATGCTCTCCATGATGGATTCTGCGATCACCGGCTCCATGACGTTCAGCTGAAGCTGTCCGGCTTCGGCGGCGAATGAGACAGTCGTGTCGTTACCTATAACCTTGAAGCATACCTGATTGGTCACCTCTGGAATGACAGGGTTGACTTTGCCCGGCATAATGGATGAGCCTGGAGCCATAGGCGGAAGGTTGATTTCTTTGAGTCCGCAGCGTGGACCTGAAGTCAAGAGCCTGAGATCGTTGCAGATCTTGGAAAGCTTGACCGCCAGTCTTTTGAGGGCTCCTGAGTAGCTGACGTAAGCGCCTGTGTCAGGTGTGGCCTCGACTAGGTCCGGGGCGGCGATGAAATGCTCGCCTGTCAGTTCGGTCATCTTCTTGGCGCAGAGTTCTGCGAAGCCTGGCTTGGCGTTGAGACCGGTGCCGATGGCTGTTCCGCCCATATTGATCTCATAGAGAAGGTTCGCGTTCCTCTCAAGATTCAGAACCTCTTCCTCAAGATTGGTGGCGTAGGCGTGGAATTCCTGGCCCGATGTCATAGGAACCGCATCCTGAAGTTGTGTACGTCCCATCTTGATGACGTGCTTGAATTCCTCGCCCTTGTCCTTGAAGGCATTGATAAGATCCTTGAGACTCTTCTCCAGTTTCCTGTTCATCCTGATAAAGGCGTAACGGAAGGCTGATGGATAGGCATCGTTGGTGGACTGCGCGCAGTTCACATGATCGTTAGGAGAGCAGAACTGGTACTCGCCCTTGTTGTGTCCCATGATCTCGAGGGCTCTGTTGGCGATGACCTCGTTCGCGTTCATATTCACTGATGTGCCGGCTCCTCCCTGCATCATGTCCACCGGGAACTGGTCGTGAAGCTTCCCGTCGATGATTTCGCGGCAGGCAGCGACGATGGCGTCTGCGATGTGTGGCTCGAGCGCTCCGAGTTCCTTGTTTGTTTCCGCTGCGGCAAGCTTGATGCAAGCCATCGCGATCACGTACTCTGGATAGTCACGCATCCTTGTGTTGGAAATCTTATAGTTGTTGAGAGCCCTTTGTGTCTGAACACCGTAGTAGGCCTCAGCCGGAACCTGAAGTTCCCCAAGAAGATCGGATTCAATCCTGAATTTCTCTTCGCTCATAATGATTTTATATTATCGGTTTATAAATTGTTTTACAATATGTCTGACAAAGGTAAGTCCAAAAAAATATATAAGCAAAAATGCTGCAAGAAATTTCAAATTATAATTTATTCTGCTTTGGATTCCGGCCACGTCGGCGCTTCGGCAGGCTCAGCGACCTGTTGGTTCGGTGGTCACTGAGCTTGTCGAAGGGACATGACAAACTAAAGAATATTACTACCTTTGTGTCCGTTTATATTCAAAGACATTATGAGAGCGATAGGAACAGTTCTTTTGTTGGTGCTTTCCAACATATTCATGACATTCGCATGGTACGGCCATCTGAAGCTTCAGGAGATGAAAGTCTCCACCAGCTGGCCGCTCATTCTGGTCATCCTCTTCTCCTGGGGATTGGCTTTCTTTGAATATTGCGCCCAGGTCCCGGCCAACCGTCTCGGCTTCAACGGCAACGGAGGCCCGTTCAGCCTCATGCAACTGAAAGTCATCCAAGAGGTTGTCTCGCTGATAGTATTCACCCTCGTGGTCACACTTCTTTTCAAGGGCGAGGCGCTTCACTGGAATCACATCGCCGCTTTTGCCTGTCTGGTCCTGGCGGTGTTCTTCGTCTTTCTGAAGTAGTGTTAGGAAATAAACGCACAAAAGGGGACGGCGTCAGCCAAGCCGGTGAAGACCGGCCGCGCGAAGCGTATGCCCCTCTCCGCTAGGGAGAGGGGTTTGGGGAGAGGGGCAAAGCACAAAGGGGACGGCGTCAGCCGTCCCCTTTGTGCCTCAGGCGGGAATCGAACCCGCACGGACATTTCTGTCCAAGGGATTTTAAGTCCCTCGTGTCTACCATTTCACCACCAAGGCAGTGGACTGCAAATTTACTAAAAAAATGTCATTGAATAAGCAAAACCGCACCAAAGCGTCTGATTTTTAGCAATGCGGTGCGACTAATAGTACTTCTTCTCTTGCCGGTAAAGCGCTATGAATATGAAAATCAGCACCGTGAATGCCCACAGCGACGATCCACCATAGCTGAGCAACGGCAGCGGAATGCCAATCACGGGCATCAACCCTATCGTCATCCCGATGTTGATGAAGAGGTGCATGAATATGCACGAGGCGACACAATAACCATAGATGCGTGTGAAAGCCTCCCTGCTTTTTTCAGCATCGGAAATAATCCTTATTATCAAAAAGATGTAGAGCGAGATCACGACCAGACATCCTGCAAATCCCCACTCTTCCCCCACTGTGCAGAAAATGAAATCGGTGCTCTGTTCCGGCACGAAGCCGAATGTTGTCTGTGTCCCTTCAAGGAATCCCTTGCCCTTCCATCCACCTGAACCGATGGCGATCATGCTCTGATTGACATTGTAGCCGACACCTGTCGGGTCTTCTTTCATGCCAAGAAGAACCTCTATTCTTTTTCGTTGGTGTTCTTGAAGGATGTTGTTGAATATGAACTCTGTTGAGAGCACAAGGGCTATGCCGGCGACCAGTCCTAAGGCCGACATTGACAAAAAGCGGCGGCGTGACTTATAACCAATGATAATAAGATATAGCGCCGCGATGACGCAAATACCGATCAGGATGTAAAGCGGGTCTATTTTAGAAACAAAGGATTCAGGATTGAATTTTCCGAAGACCCAAGGCAGCAGGCAAAGTATCAGGAATATTCCGGCGAAGATCCAGAAACGGACATTTATCTTGCTGGACTCCATGAAATTGCATAGCAGAATAATCCCGGCGAGCACGGCGATGGACACGTATGCCGAGGCAGTAAGGGTAAGAATGAACAGCAGAGCGGCCATTCCTATGCAGAAAATCCACCAACCCGAGAAACCTTCCCTGTACATCACGAATATGAAGCCGACATAGACCAGCGCGGATCCGGTCTCGCTTTCAGCCAGAATGACGACCATCGGTATTCCAAGTATCAGAGCTGTAAGAAGAAAGTCCTTGAACCTGGTTATCCTGAAATTGGCTTGGCTCATAAGTGTTGCCAGCAGCAATGACGTGGTGATCTTCGAGACTTCGGCCGGCTGGAATCTTATCGGCCCGAATTCAAACCACGATCGGGATCCCTTGACATCTATTCCAAGGAATATCACGGCCACAAGCATTCCCAGGACACCTAAGTATAGAATCAGTGATGTGCTTTCCCAAAATTGCGGGTTTATCACGAAGAGGATGACTCCGGCAAGCCCCAAGGCTGTGAGGATCCACACAAACTGTTTTCCGCACCGGAATCCAAAATCGAATATCGAGGCCGGCTCTTCGGAATGGATGGAGGCGTAGATGTTGATCCATCCGATGAGAATGAGCGCGATGTAGACTGCCACCAATGCCCAGTCAACGCTCTTCTTTATGCCTCTGTCCGAAAAGTTCTCCATCACTCAATCAATTATAGGCCTTGACTTTTGACATCAGATTGCCTTGAAGAACCCTGTCTTCCAACCCAAGCCGCTGTTCGCTGATTTCTCCGTTGAGATATTTCTCAACCAGAAGGGAAGCGATCGGGGCGGCCCATGTGGCTCCGAAGCCGGCGTTCTCTATGTAAGCGGCGACGGCTATCTTGGGGTTGTCTTTCGGGGCGAAGCAGATGAACACGGAGTTGTCCGCTCCGCGCGGGTTCTGAGCCGTGCCGGTCTTTCCACAGATGTCCAGACCCGGAACCGCTGCGATTGATGCCGTTCCTCCTGAACCGAAGCCGCTGTTGACAGCCCTCCACATACCGTTGATCACTTTCTTGAAATTGGTGGTGTCAACCATGGTGTACTGTCTTTCATAATACTTCTGATCGATCTCGACACCCTCCGAAGCCTTGACGATGTGCGGAATCTTGTACCATCCTCTGTTGGCCACAGTGGCGGCCAGATTCGCGATCTGCAAAGGTGTGACTCCAACCTCACCCTGACCGATGGAGATAGAGATGATGGTCGTGAACTTCCAACTGCCTTTCCCGTAACGTTTGTTGTATAGTTTGGATGTCGGGACTGTCCCTCCCAGCTCCGCCGGGAAATCGCTTCCCAGTTTGTGCCCGAATCCGAAGCTCTGGACATACTCGTTCCACTTGTCCAGCGCCTCGCCGATGTCGTGGTATTTCTTGTTTTCAAGAATATTCTTGAGCACATAGCAGAAATAGCCGTTGCAGGACATCATGATGGCCTCTTCCAGCACGAGAGGAGACCTGTGCACGTGGCATCCAAGCTTTCGGTTTCCGAAGTGGTAGCCTTGGCTGCAGGGATATGCCATGTCCGGCGTGAGAGTGCCTTCCTGCAGCCCGATCAGTCCGTTCACAAGCTTGAATACCGAACCCGGCGGGTAAGGCGCCTGCACGGCTCTGTTGAACATCGGCTTGTGCGGATCCTTTATGATCTCGTCGTAGTGCTGGCCAATGTCCGCCAGCATGCTCACATCGACTCCGGGACTGGAGACGAGCGTCAGGATCTCTCCGGTCTTGGGTTCGATCGCCACAAGGCTTCCGACCTTGTTCTTCATCAGTTCCTGACCGTACTGCTGCAGGTCAGCGTTGATTGTTGTGTATATGTCGTGCCCTGGCACGGCTTCCTTGTCCATCTCTCCGTCCTTGTAACGCTGCTCGATCTGGTTGTGGGAGTTGCGCAGGTAGATGTGGTATCCTTTCTCCCCACGCAGTTCCTTTTCCCTGGCGGCCTCGATACCTGTCTTTCCGGCATAGTCTCCCGGGCGGTATTCTCCGGAATGTTTCTCTATGTAGCCGGCATCCACCTCCGAGACATATCCGAGCAGGTTTCCTCCGGCGTTGACAGGGTAGTCCCGGATGCTTCTGGCCTGTCCTCTGAAGCCTGGAAAGTTGTACTGGATCTCGGCGAACCGCATATATGTCTCCGGCTTTATCTGCTTGAGCATCACGACGCTCTGATAGCCGATGCGGCGACGGTTCCGGGCATATTCCTTCATCTTATCCCTGATGAAGTCAGGCGTCACGTTGAGGGCTCCGGCCAGCAGCAGCGTGTCGAACTGTTTCACCTCCTTCGGAGTGACGAGAATGTCGTAAGTGACCTTGTTGCTGACGATGATCTTTCCGTCCCGGTCGTAGATGATGCCTCTGGTCGGGTAGATGATGTCATAAACCATCGAATTGTTGGTCGCGTCGGTCTTGTATTTGTCATTGATGATCTGGATGTAGAACAACTTTCCCAGAATGATGGCCGCAACCACCAACAGACCTATGACCAAAGTTTTGCCTCTACCTTCTGTCTTCATAGGTCAGCAGATTGATGATGCAGACGGACGCGATTAGACTGGCCAGTGTGGAGAGCCCCAGGCAGGTGATGACGAACCAGAACGGTCTTGTCCCGGCGCAATCGGCCAGAATGTAGATGAGAAGGAACAGCATCGTCATCAGAGTGACAGCCATCGTCACTCTGGCGAATCCATATTTCCGTATGGTCACATTCTCTTTCTGTTCGAAAGGCTCGTTGCCGAAAAACATTCCGATGACCGGTCTCCTGAGCAGAGCCACCGGCACGGCGGACATTGCGTTGATGCCAAGTGTCCCTTCCGCGAAGAAATCCACAGCAAGCCCCGTGGCGAACGCTATCAGCATGGCCTTCACGGTGCCCGTCTTGGTCGGAATGCACAGTATCATCGCAGGCAGGATCGTGATCATCATGTAGGGCGTGAAATGGAAGTAGTTGCTCAGGATCATCTGGGCGACCGTCAGCAGGATGTATGTGAGTGTGAAACTGTTTCTCATCTCTACGGCTGTTCTTCTTGTTCTATGGCCTCTATCTCCGCGGCTTTTGTGTTGGCCACGACCGTGACATATTTCAGAGCCTTGTGGTTCTGGAACAGGTTTACCTCGATCTCATTGGTAGCCCCGTTGATGATCTTGGACTCACCGGCCACTCCGATCGGGATGTCTGGAGGGAAGATTGTGGAGTAGCCACTGGTATAGACCGTGTCTCCGGGCTCGAACTTGAACTGGAGCGGAATCTCCTTCAGAATCGCCCTGTCGGAACTTGTGCCATCCCATGCAAGAGGCCCGACAGCCCCCGACTCTCCGAGTCTGGCGCTGATGAACAGTTCCGTGTTGAGGAAGGAAATGGCGTAGGAATAGTGCTCGCTGACGGCATCGACGATTCCGATGACGCCTTTCCCGGTGATCACGCCGGAATTGCGGACTACTCCATCTTTGCTGCCTTTGTCGATGATGAGGTAGTTGTGCTGCGTGTTTGTGCTGGATTTGATGATTGTGGCCGGAATGTAGTTGAACCCGTCGTCCATCAGAACGGGATGCGCCGTCGTATCAGCCATCTTTGCCGCCATTTCGTAGCCGCGCGCCAATTCCCGCAGCCTCTCGTTCTCCAGAGCCAGCTCATCGTTCTGCCTCTTCAGGAAAAAGTAGTTGGAGACACTCTGTGTCGTGCCCCAGACCTTGGCCATGAATCCGTGGGAGATTCTTGCGACCCAGATTCTCTGGAGCTGATTGTTGTTCGACAGCATCAGAACAGCCGCGACCTCCAGAATGATGAAGACCGCGACTGTAAAGATGTTCTGGACAACAGATCTCTCCTTAGGCATTATCTCATCAGGAATGAGTAGTTGGATGTCTTTTTAAGCGCTATGCAGGTGCCTCTCGCCACGGCGCGCAGCGGATCCTCGGCGACATGGAACTGGATGTTGACCTTCTCTGTGAACCTCTTCGCGAGTCCGCGCAGCAACGCACCGCCGCCGGAAAGGAATATTCCATTCTCCACGATGTCTGAATATAACTCCGGAGGGGTCAGCTCAAGCACGTGCAGGATTGACGACTCCAGCTTCGCGATGGACTTGTCGAGGCAATGTGCGATTTCCTGATAGGTGACCGCGGCTTCCACAGGGTGGGCTGTCATCAGGTTAGGGCCGTTAACCACGTATGGCTCCGGCTCTTCGTCAAGGTCTGGAATCACGGCCCCGACGGCGATCTTGATTTTTTCCGCCGTGGTCTCTCCGATCTTGATGTTGTGCTGCTGGCGCATGTAGTATTGGATGTCGTTGTTGAAAACGTCACCGGCTGTCTGAATGCTTTCCTGCACCACGATGCCTCCCAATGATATCACGGCTATCTCTGCTGTTCCGCCACCGATGTCCACGACCATGTTGCCTTTAGGCGCCTCCACGTCAAGGCCGATACCGAGCGCGGCCGCCATCGGCTCGTAGATCAGGTACACGTCACGTCCTCCGGCGTGCTCGCAGGAGTCGCGCACGGCTCTGATTTCCACCTGGGTGCTCCCGGAAGGGATGCCGACCACAATCTTGAGGTTCGGTGTGAAGAGGGTTCTCTTCTTGTTGTTGACCTGCTTGATGAAGCCCTTGATCATCATCTCGGCGGCGTTGAAGTCGGCGATCACGCCGTTCCTCAGTGGCCTGATGGTCTTGATCCCCGGGTTCGTGTGCTCGTGCATGAGCTTGGCCTGACGGCCTATCGCGATGCATTTACCCGTGTTGTTGTCTATCGCAACGATGCTCGGAGCGTCCATCACAATCTCGTCATTCCTGAATATGACCGTGTTGGCTGTCCCGAGGTCCATCGCTATCTCTTGAGTCAGAAATGAAAATGCCATAACTGTACTATATTCGATTTCAAAATTTTTTATTGTGTCTTATACAATTTGTAAATATACGAAAAAAGTTATATTTGTAAGAATTATTATGAGCAGAAAACGAATATTAATTGTCATGGCCGCCGGGAGCGGTGTCAGAATGGGTGCTTCGGTTCCAAAACAATTCTTGGAACTTGGCGGTGTTCCGGTCCTTCGCAGGACAATAGAAACGTTCACCTCAGCGGTTCCTGACATCAAGGTGATCACAGTGCTTCCGGAGAATCACATATCTTTTTGGAAGGAATATTGCCTTTCCTCAGGTTTTGATTGTCCTCAGACATTGGTTCCCGGAGGGTTCACCCGCTTTCATTCCGTAAGAAACGCATTGAGAAAAGTTCCGGACGGAACCGTGGTGGCCATCCACGACGGTGTCAGACCTCTCCTTTCCCAAGGCCTGATCAGGAATATGTTCGACCGGATGGAACAGGGAGGAGTCCATGCCCTCATTCCTGTCATCCCGTCGGTTGACACGCTCAAAGTCATAGACCGTGTCAAGGGCGCTGACGGGAAAGAAATCATGGTCTCTCCCGAGGGTGAGGACGTGGATCGCGGCAGGATTTACGGAGCCCAGACTCCGCAGATGTTCCTGTCGGAGGACATCAAGTCGGCATATTCGCAGGCCTTCGACACCGCTTTCACCGATGATGCCTCCGTGGCTCGCAAAAAAGGAATACCCCTCTCCTTTTGTGACGGAGAGAGGTATAACTTCAAACTGACGTCTCCCGAGGACCTGTCCCTCGCGAGGCTGATCATTTCGTCTTCTTCTCGAACTCGCCGGGCTGGTAGGTAGTCCGCTTGTAGTCCTTGACCCAGACCTGACGCTCGATCGCCTGGTCGAGGGAAATCATTGTCTCCGTGGACTGGATGTAAGGGATGTTCTGGATCGTGTTGATAAGGATCTCCATAAGGTGATCATTGTCAAAGCAGTATGCCTTGAGGAGCAGGGCGGCTTTCCCGGTTACGAAATGGCATTCCACAATCTCGGCGATCTTCTTTAGATTGGCCACGACCTCTGGGTACTTGTCCGCTTCGGAGAGCGTGACGCTGATGAACGCACACACGTTAAGCCCAAGAGCCTGAGGCTTGACGAGCAGTCTTGAACCAGTGATGACTCCGTTGGTTTCCAGTCTTTTCACTCTTTGGTGGATGGCGGCTCCGGAGACACCGCACTCACGGGCGATTTCCAGGAAAGGCATCCTGGCGTTGTTGACCAAGAAAGAAAGGATTTTCTGGTCAATCTGATCGATGTGATAAGTTGCCATTGCTTTCGATTTATAACTAAACATCCGCTAAATTATATAAAAAATCTTAAAATATCAAGATTTCTTAAAGCGGCGACGCCCTTTTTCAGTCGGTTTTGAATTGTTAATGATTTCCTGACATGCCGCCTCGGTGAGAGTGGCCGCGTCAGTCTCTTTCGGAATCTTGTAGTTTGAGCCGGCGTGCTTGATGTACGGGCCGTACCTGCCGTTGATCACCTGGATGTCGCTGTCCTTATATTCAGCCATCACGGAGTTGGCGGCGGTCTTGTTCAGCCCTTCCTCGATGACAGCCGCGCACTCATCCAGAGAGATCTTGAGAGGATCCTTGCCGCGCGGGATCGAGAAATTCTTGTCACCGTATTTCAGATACGGGCCGAAGCGGCCTTTCATCGCGATCACCTCCACGCCGTTATATTCCCCGACATGACGAGGCAGCTGGAACATCTTCAGGGCTTCCTCAAGAGTGATGTTCTCGATGAGTTGCCCCTTCCCAAGTGATGCGTACTGGGCTTTCTCGCCATCGCCTTTCTGGATGTAAGGCCCGAATTTCCCGAACTTCGCGGTGATCTTGTTGCCCTCGCTGTCGGTGCCGAGATCCTTGGACACATGACTGTAGTTCCCATCGTGGAGCACTTCTTCAACCTTCTTATGGAACGGGGTGTAGAAAGCCCCTATGACATCATTCCAGACGAGATTCCCGCCAGCTATCTGGTCGAACTCCTTCTCGACGTTGGCTGTGAAGTCGTAGCCCATGATGTCGGTGAAATTCTTCTCAAGGTAGTCAGTCACAATCATTCCGATCTCTTGCGGGAGCAGTCTTCCCCTTTCGGCTCCTACGGTCTCGGTCTTCGTGATTTCGGAGATGTTCCCGTTCTTCAGCTCCAGATCATTGACGGTGATTTTCCTGCCTTCCTTGTCTCCTATGACGATGTAGCCTCTGCCGGTGGTAAGGGTCGCGATGATAGACGCATAGGTGGAAGGGCGGCCGATTCCGAGGGCCTCAAGTTTCTTGACCAGAGTGCCCTCTGAATATCTCGCCGGCGCGGCGGTGAACTTGCATTCCGCATTGATGCCTTTTTCCTCCATCGCGGTTCCGACCTGAAGGTCAGGAAGCATGACATCCTCTTCCTCTGTGTCCTGGCTGTCAGTCCCTTCGATATATAATTTAAGGAATCCGTCGAACAGGACCTGGGTGGCCTGCGCATTGAACCTCTCGGCTCTCTTGTCGGAAGCCACCCTCAGTGTCGTGTTGAGAACCTTGGCGTCCGCCATCTGCGAAGCCACCGTCCTCTTCCAGATCAGGTTGTAGAGTTTCTGTTCCTGGGCTGTGCCCTCGATCTCAGTGTTCTCGATGTAGGTCGGACGGATGGCCTCGTGAGCCTCCTGAGCCCCCTTGCTGTGGGTCTTGAACTGGCGGGTCTTGGAATATTCAGGACCGAAGTTCTCGGTGATGAATTTCTTGGCCGTCCCGAGAGCCAGGGTGGAAAGATTCGTTGAGTCGGTTCTCATGTAAGTGATGAGACCCCTCTCGTAAAGGCTTTGCGCCACCCTCATCGTCAAGCTTACCGGAAAGCGGAGTTTCCTGGCGGCCTCCTGCTGGAGCGTGGAGGTCGTGAACGGAGCCGCAGGGAAGCGGGTGGCCTCTTTCTTTTCCACATCGGCGACCGTGAAGTTCGCTCCGATGCAGTCCTGAAGGAATGCTCTCGCCTCTTCTATTGTCTTGAATTTCGTGTCAAGGGCAGCCTTGACCTTGACCGAGGCCGGGAATCCGGCAGGATGGAACAACGCCTCGACCTTGTAGAAGGCCTCGTTCTCGAACGCCATGATCTCCTTCTCCCTTTCGACCACAAGCCTCAGAGCCACGGACTGGACACGCCCGGCCGAAAGCTTAGGCTGGATTTTCCTCCAAAGAATCGGGGAAAGCTCGAAACCCACAAGCCTGTCCAGAACCCTGCGCGCCTGCTGTGCGTTGACAAGATTCATGTCGATCGAGCGTGGGTTTTGCACCGCGTTGACTATCGCATCCTTTGTGATTTCGTGGAACACGATTCTCCTTGTCTGTGCCTCCTTCAGTCCGAGAGTCTCGAAGAGATGCCAGGAGATGGCTTCCCCCTCTCGGTCCTCATCGGATGCCAGCCACACCGTGGAAGCGCTTTCCGCCGCCTTCTTGAGTTCCGCCACGACTTTCTTCTTGTCAGCGGGTATGACATATTCAGGAGTGAAGTTCCTTTCCACGTCCACGCTCAGTTTTTTGTCCTGAAGATCCCTGATGTGGCCGAAACTTGTTTTTACCACGTAGCCGTTACCCAGGAATTTCTGTATAGTCTTGGCCTTGGCCGGAGACTCGACGATAACTAGATTGTCTGCCATATTGTACTATTTTACAGGCCTTTCATAGATAGTTTGCCATTTCAATCTGCAAAGTAAGCCACAAACAGGGCAATTTTCCAAATTTTGTTATAAATTTGTCCTTATTATGACCGACTCGACTCGAAAGAAAATAACCAAGTGGTTCTGGATCGTTGTGACGTTTCCGGTGCTGCTTCTTGTAGTTATGATACTCCTTGTCTGGATGTTCGCCGACATCCCGTCGTTCAAGGACCTGGAAAACCCGGACAACAAACTGGCCACGCAGGTCCTCGCCGAGGACGGGGAGATTCTGACCACGTTCCATATCGAGAACAGGACGTATGTCTCCTACGATGAGATCTCTCCTAACCTTGTCCACGCCGCCGTGGCCACGGAGGATGTCCGTTTCTACAAGCATTCCGGAATTGATTTCAAGGGGCTTGGACGAGTGTTTTTCAAGACGATCTTGTTGCATAATTCCAGCCAAGGGGGCGGCAGCACGATCACGCAGCAGTTGGCGAAGACCCTCTACCCAAGGGCTGATATGGGACGGAAGATTCCCGGAATATACCATGCCAAGATGGTGTGGATTAAGTTGAAGGAGTGGATCACTGCGGTCAAGCTGGAAAGGGACTACACCAAGGACGAGATCATGACGATGTACCTCAATTCCATATTCTTCGGCAGCGGGGCGTATGGCGTGCGTTCTGCGTCGGAGACATTCTTCGGCAAACTGCCGTCCGAACTGACGGTCGAGGAGAGCGCCATGCTTGTGGGTATGGTCAACAAACCGACGAGGTACAATCCCGCGATCAACCCTGACAAGGCCTTGACCAGAAGGAACTTCGTGATCGGCCAGATGGAGAAGGCCGG
>DCMG01000109.1:18871-25270 GCA_002321335.1 Bacteroidales bacterium UBA1628
GAGGTGCAGGATCACAACGCCGGTCTGGCTCCGTATTTCAGGGACATGGTTCGCCGCGTGATGAGCGCGAAGAAGCCTCGCCGGTCCGACTATACCTTTGCCGAGGATTACTCCGCTGATTCTCTTGCCTGGGCGTCCGATGGCCTCTACGGCTGGCTGGACAAGAACAAGAAGGCTGACGGAAGCCTGTATGACCTTGACCGCGACGGTCTGAGAATCTACACGACCATCAACTACAAGATGCAGAAATATGCCGAAGAGGCTGTCGCTGAGAGAATCCGTGACCTTCAAGCTGATTTCCGCAGGGATCTCCGCAGCAAGACCAACAAGCCTTTCTCCAATGACATAGACGAAGAGACCAGAGACAGGGTGATGAAGCAGGCAAGGCGATGGAGCGACCGCTACCGTGTCCTGAAAAAGGAAGGCAAGAGCGAGGCGCAGATTCTGAGGACATTCTCGCAGCCTGTGAAGATGCGGGTTTTCGCCTATAATAAGAAAGGTTACGCCGACACGACCATGACCCCGGACGACTCTATACGTTACTATAAGTCCATACTCCGCACGGCCTTTGTGGCCATGGAGCCGGGCACAGGCCACGTCAAGGCATATGTAGGAGGCCCGAACTACCGCTATTTCAAGTATGACAACGTCCGCCAGGGCAAGCGTCAGGTCGGATCGACAATCAAGCCGTTCCTCTACACGCTGGCCATGCAGGAGGGCATGACTCCTTGCGACAAGGTTGTGAACCTGCCTCAGACTTTCGTGCTGCCGGACGGAAACACGTGGACTCCGCGAAGCACGGACAAGGAGGAATGGATAGGAAAGACGGTGACCCTCAAGTGGGGTCTCACCAACAGTTCCAACAACATCTCTGCCTACTTGATGAAACAATTCGGTCCGGAGGCGATGGCTGACATGATGCGCAGGATGGGCATCCAGAGCCACATCGACGAGGTGCCCGCACTTTGCGTCGGGCCTGCCGACCTGTCGCTTTGGGAGATGGTGGCGGCCTATAACACCTTCCCTTCGAGAGGAGTGTACATCGAGCCCCTTTTCGTGACCAGGATCGAGGACAAACAGGGCAACGTGATCAGCGAGTTCACAAACCGCAAGCGTGAGGCGATAGGGGAGAACACGGCCTACTTGATGGTCAATCTGATGGAAGGCGTCGTGCAAGGCGGAACGGCAAGCAGGCTCCGCTACCGCTACAAACTGATGGGCGAGATCGCAGGAAAGACCGGAACGACCAACGACAACGCCGACGGATGGTTCATAGGCTACACCCCGACTCTTGTCGCGGGAATATGGACCGGAGCGGAAGACCGTCAGGTGCATTTCCAGTCGATCACCTACGGCCAGGGCGCGCACATGTCCCTCCCTACATGGGGAATATTCATGCGAAAGGTCATCGAGGACGGCACGCTCGGAATTTCGGAGAACGACAGGTTCATCGCGCCTGCGGGTGTGACCCTCAGCCTGAACTGCACCGGAGGAAGCGAGGATGCCACCGCCGCGGATGTGCAGCAGAAAACGGAAGACTATTATTTTGAATAATATACAAAGGAATATATTGATATGGGCAAGTACCAGAGGATTGCAGTGATTTATGGGAGCGACTCTTCGGAATGGGAGGTCGCTTGCCGCAGCGGGGAGTTTGTCGCTTCCCGCATCGACGGGACGAAGTACGATGTCTATGAGATTTTCGCGCGGTTCGGCAAATGGTCGCTGGTGGCCATGAAGAAACGGGATGCGATGAGAATCCCTTTCGCCGAGGGTGCAAGACCTGAGATTGACAAGACAGACTTCTCCGTCAAGGTGTACGGAGAGAAAATCAATTTTGACTATGCCTACATAGTCCAGCACGGCACTCCGGGAGAGAACGGTCTGCTTCAGGGGTATCTTGAGATGTTGGGGATTCCGTTCAGCAGTTGCAGCGCGTTTGTCTCCGCCGTGGCTTTTGACAAGTTCGCCTGCAAGAGTTACCTTCGTGAGGTTGACTTCGTGAAATGTGCCCCTGATGTTTTTGTCCGCAACGGAATGGACATCGATGCCGTATGCCGCAAGGTGGTGGATAAGTTGACTTTTCCGGTGTTCGTGAAGCCAACGGACGGAGGCTCAAGTTTCGGAATAACCAAGGTGCGCAAGGCGGAAGACCTGCCGGAGGCCATTCAGTTCGCCTTTTCAGAAGGGCCTTCTGTCATTATCGAGCAGGGAATAACCGGACAGGAATTCACCTGTGCCGCTTACTCGGATCCTGAAGGCGTGAAGTCCCTGCCGGTCATTCAGGTTGTCACGGAGAATGACTATTTCGACTACGACGCCAAGTACAACGGACACAGCCAGGAGATCTGCCCTGCTCCGATCGATGACAGCCTGAGCGGGCATATTCAGGAAGTGAGCAAAAGGATATATTCGCAGTTGGGATGCGCCGGAGTGGTGAGGATGGATTATATTCTTGCGGAGGACGGCCTTTATTTCTTGGAAGTCAACACTATCCCTGGGATGACAAGCGCGTCCCTCGTGCCTAAGATGATTCGTACTGCCGGACTTGACATCACTGATTTCCTGACGGGAATCATTGAAAATTCATAATATTCAATTCTAACTCTTAAATTTTCAAGCTTATGCTATTGAAGGATTTCCTGAATGCGGGAGTGGCCCGGTTGGAGCCTCTCTATCCGACCAAAGAGGCGAGGAACATCATGTTGATGCTTTGCGAAAACCGCATCGGTACAAAAAGTTACACCCACATCGTTGAGCCGGAGTACCAGATCAAGGATAAGTTTCTTGACGGCCTGAACGCTGATTTGGAAAGGCTAGCGGCCGGCGAGCCGGTGCAGTATGTCCTGGGATTCGCTGATTTCTGTGGTTTGAGGTTCAAGGTCACGCCGGAAGTGCTTATTCCGCGTCCGGAGACTGAGTTGCTTTGCCGCGAGGCGATCAAGATAGGCTCTCGGATGCAGAGAATGAGAAAGGCCTATGGCAAACAAGCCAGACCTGTGCGTGTGCTTGACCTATGTACCGGCTCAGGATGCATTGCGTGGACCGTGGCGTTGAACATTCCTGGTGCGGAAGTGATCGGGGTTGACATTTCGGAAGGGGCTGTCGCCGTGGCTTCAAGTCAGGACTTCGCTATGACAATCAAGGAGACTGAAGCTGCGGCGCCTCGTTTTGTGGTGGCGGACGTTCTTGCTGAATCCCATCCGTTTGTTGACGGAGATTTTGATTTGATTCTCAGCAACCCTCCATACATCATGGAGTCGCAGAAAGCCCAGATGAGAGCCAATGTGCTCAATTACGAGCCTTCAACGGCTCTGTTTGTGGATGACGGAAATCCGCTGGTGTTCTACCGCTCCATCGCCGCCTTGTCGCGTACATGCCTTTCGGCTGAAGGAAAGGGACTTACGGAAATTAATGAACTCTTCGGCCCTGAAACCGCCAAGGTTTTCAGCGACGCGGGCTTCTCCAAAACCGAGGTCGTGAAGGATTTTTATGACAAAAACCGCTTTGTCTTTTATTCAAAATAACCTCTTTGCATTATTCTGAGGCCATAATTTACAATTAGCCGTGGAATATTTCACTCCACGGCTATTTTTGTGTCCCTTTGTGCTGAAATATTAACATTAAACTCATTTTCAAATGAAGAATTTCAGAACATTGAAAAGGCGACCGGCGCCGGTGGTGTCGGCCCTTGCGGTGATGGCCGCTCTGTTTCCCACCTCTTGCGACAGGGTTGAGCAACCGGACCTCTCACAGGAAGTGCAGGTCATCGAGGATTACCGAGAAGAGCAGGATCTTTCTCCGGAAAGCATCGCCAGGACGCTCTCGTCTCTTCCTCTCTCCGCCGCGCAGGTCAGAGAGGTTTTTGACGCTGTAAGTTCCTCTTCGTGCAATGGCTATGATGAGGAATATCCTTTCTCGAACCTGTTCTCCTGTCCGGGCTCAGGGGTCGGGGACGAATTGCTTCAGACAAGGTCTGTTATTGACTACCAGGAACCTTTGGCCGGCTTGCTGTCCTCCCTTTCTGCGTCACATACCAGATCGGGTTCTTTCACGGATGCTCTTTCCGCTTCCGGCCTTCAGATCTATTGGCCATATTCTGAAGACTGGGACGGGAAGACCATGCCTGTGATCACATTCGACCCCGAGGACTCTCCGACATATTCAATGACCTTGCGTGGCTCGGACTCCAATGTCGGATTCCTCAGGGAGCAGCTTCCTAACGGTTCTTGGATTGTCAATGAAATGATTGTGGATGAGGAATATGCTCGCTCTCATCCTGTTTGGGTCATCAACCGTAACGAGGATTCCGCATATCTGACTCCACAGATGGTGGAGGCTCTCTATCCAGAGCGAGTGGCTTTCGCACAGACAAGGTCATTTCAAGATTGCCGTACACTGGTCCTCAAGGAATTCAAGGCTCATCGGAATTATGACTCATGGTTTGCAGGCGGCTCCGAGTTTTTCGTCAAGTGCGGCTCTTTGAACGGATTCACGGCCAAGACCGAGGAAGAGTTGAAGCTTTACAGCCCATCCGTTACGGACATGATGATCAATGTGAAGCGTAAACATGTCGGCAAGACCTTGAGATTCAATACAGTACTGGTGTCGGAATGGACACCGCAACTGGAAGAGTGCGTGTTCCTTATGATAGAGGACGATGGCGGCAAGCAGACTTCATGGAAGGCCAGCGGCCTTGTGAAAATCAAGTCCAAGTCCTACGGTTTCGAGGTAGAGCTCCCTTTCCGCCGCAATGATGATCTGGTATGGCGCGGCAAACTTTCCCACAACTATTTCGAAAAGTACAACGGCAAGCCTAACCGCTTCGGCGATGTCAGCATCACGTTCAGTTTCCTGTAAACCGTGAACTGTCTTGATGAGTCGGTTGATTGTAAGATAATTCCGTAAATGGGGATTTTATGATAAAATAATCTTGATTTACGGAATTATCATTAAATTTGTATCTGTTAATATGAGAATCGTTTCGCATAGAACACTGAAGGAATTCTACGAGCAAGCCGGACACGAAGACGCGAAGGTGCCGCTTGAACGTTGGTATCATCTGGTTGAGGATGCTAGATGGCATTCTTTTGCGGAAATGAGGTTGTCTTTCGGAACAGTTGACTATGTGGGAAACCAACATTATGTTTTTAACATCGGTGGCGGCAAGTATAGGTTAATTGTCGTTGTTAAGTTTGTGATGAGGTATGTTTTCATACGTTTCGTCGGCACACACCAAGATTATGACAAAATTGATGCTTCAACAATATAGGAGGGTATAATTATGATGGTGATCACTGAAGACCAGTACAGATTCGCGCGGAAAAGAGTAGAGGATTTGCTTCCTTTGGTTGATGACTGCACACCATTGGATGACCCCAAGGCCATTGAGTTGATGATGATGTCTGACATTGTCATAGATTATGAGAAGGAGCATTATCCTATAGCCAAACCAAGCGTTGCTGAACTTATTGCTGACGGATTGAAAGAGAATCATATTACCCAGAAACAACTTGCGAAAGAACTCGGAGTCAGCACGACCCGAGTGAATGATTTCGTGTCTGGAAAATCAGAGCCGAACCTGAAAACGGCTGGACATATCTGCCGTTTCCTGAAGATACGCCCTGCGGCGATGCTTATGCTTTGATCATTGCGTACGGATTCTGCGAGAACAAAAAGGTTTTGTTTCGATTCTATATGGAGTTGCCTCAGCGTTTTTCTTTGACGGTCATCTCGCAGTTTGAGCAGTCGAATGTGAGGCGGTAGCGTTTGCCGTTGTTGGCAAGGTATAGATGCCCGGTCGGATTGGCTGTGGCGGAGCCTGATGAGCCGATGGCGAGGTTTGCCTTTTGATGTCGGTTGGTTGGGTGGATCGGGCAGAGACCAAGCTCGTGGCGGATGCAGTACTTGGTTCGCATCAGTTCGGCGTCGGGGCGATGCGAGATCTCAAAGGCATCATCGGTTTGAGTGGCTCCCAATGACAGATAGGTTTCCCGCGCGATATGGTTGGCTATGTTTGCCTTGTACGAAAGGTGGATGCCGTCCGATGCCGATTCTTGAATATCCGTGACTTGAGACAGGATCGGCTTCTGGTCTTGCCGACTGTCTTGACATTCGGACAGAGTTTTGGCGTTTTCCCGGTTGTCAAGGACTTTGACGATTCCGGCACCGTTGACCACTTGGCCTGTAGGCAGCGGAACCGCCTTGCAAGACATCTCTTCGAGGGCGGCGGTGATGTCACGCCTGATGGCGTTCAGCGCGGAGGCCGGAAGGAACGGCAGCGAACTATCCGGTGTCTCGACCTCAAGCGAATGAAGTGCGAATGAATATATTCCCGTGGCCTTTGAGATTTGGGAGGTGAACATTCCACGCATCCTTTCCGGGTTCTTCGCCGCGTTG
>DCMG01000107.1:0-23087 GCA_002321335.1 Bacteroidales bacterium UBA1628
GACAACGCCGTTTTGAAAGTGACAAGGGCCGAGAGTGTCGAGGCTTCCGTTGACGATGCGGGCGGCAAGATTAAGGTTGCTGTTCCTGACCCGCTTCGCAAAGGGCAGTTCACTTTGATGGCCGCTGACGAGAGCGGTCATCTGGCCGTGCGCACGGTCCGTATGCGCGGAACATTCTCCGTGGAGACGGAGAACGATCTTTGGAAGACCGTGGAGGAGAAACTCCTCGCCCCGGGCTGCAACTACTACAGTATGGAGTTCAAGAACATCACCAGAAAGATGCACGTCCTGGAGATTGACCTGACAAACCCGGCGATTGAGGTCACGACATCCTACGCTGATGACATCGTTCCGAACCCGAACGCCAACTCCAACAAGAACAACGGATTCAACCTCAGAGAGACCCTCTCACAGCTTTGCGCCCGCAAGACGGCTGCCGGTGAGGATGTCATCGCCGGATTCAACACCGGCTATTTCGACTCCAACGACGGCATCAGCAGAGGAGCGCACATCGAGGAGGGAGAGCTTGTCTACATGAACAACCCTGCGGTCGTGGCGAACCTCGGAAACCACGCCTGGGCGTTCACAATCTTCAAGGACAACACAGCATCCTGCGGCAAGAAGGTCTTCACCGGCAAAATGGAAGTGGCCGGCAAGGAATATAACTTCTACTCGGTCAACGACACAATCGTGCGCGGCAGGAACGCTTCAAGGATGAAGTCCTACCCTGTGAACCTCTACACCTCAAGGTACGTGAAATACCCTCATCCTGAGAAGCAAAGCATCACCAACCCTCTCAGCGCGAATGCATTGTACATCACGGCAAAATATTCATCAATGAATATGACCGTGAACAATGGTTGGTTCGAAGCCACTGTGACGGCTATCGCTGACGGCAGGTCAACGGCACTTACAGAGGCTCCTTACCTTACGGACAGCAAAGAGGTCGGCATCCAGATCACCGGAAACACGGCTGACGAGATCGCCTCCGCGGTGAAAGTCGGAGACAACATCAGGCTGATGGCCCAGATGGACGTGGAGGGCGTTGTGAAGCCTATCCAGACACAGAACTCCACGATGTGGCACTACGTCACCGACGGAGAGAATACCCTCAACACAGTACCTGCGAGCCACGATTTCCGCACTTTGATCGACCCGATGACATTCGTCTGCATTGACAAGAGCGGATCGAGGATAATGATCGCCGAGATCGACGGCCGTCAGACCGGATTCTCCATCGGAGTCAACGCCGAAGAGGTCACAGAGATCGCCCTGCGTCTCGGAGCCTGGAACTCAACCCGTTTCGACGGCGGCGGTTCATCAGCGATGTGGGCTAAGAAAGACGGCGTTTCAGGCCTCGTCAGCAGCCCAAGCGACAGTAAAGGCGAGCGCAGTTGTTTGAATTATATGTATGTACGTAAGAAATAGCACATTATGAGAAAGATACCTGCTATAATATCTATATTCATGGCGGCTGCCTCCTTGTTCTCATGTTCGTACGATTCCTCTGAAATCGAGAACGGAATCACCGACTTGGAGAACCGTATCGCGGCCCTTGAGCAGAAGGCGGACAATCTGGAGTCGCAGCTGAAGGCAGTTTCAGAGTTCGTGTCCGGCAACTTCATCTCTCGTGTCGGAACCGATGAAAAAGGCAACTACATCATCACTTATCAAGACAAGAACGGTGAGAAGAAAACGGTAACCCTGGCCAAAGCCTCCGACCTTGATAAGTCTCCTATGATCGGAACCGCTGAATATGAAGGTGTCCTCTACTGGAGACAGACAAAGGACAACGGAGCCTCCTGGGAGTGGATCACCGACAAAGACGGCAACAAAATGCCAGTCTCAGGCCCGGCACCGACCGTGGGAATCGACAAGGACGGTTATTGGACGGTCAATGGAGAGAGCACAGACGTTCTCGCAAAGGATATGACCGGTAATATATTCAAAGAAGTTGTTGCTGACAATGAGAGCGGCCTTGTAGTGTTCAGCCTGACCGACGGCACCAGTTTCTCCGTCAAGTACAACGAGTCGCTGGCCATTGCGTTCACGACTCCATCATTTCTTGCTGTCGAAAGTTACAGCGCGCCCGTTGAGGTCGGCTACAAGGTGAGTGGCACTATGGCCAAGGATGCGGTCGTGGACTACCTGACAGCCTACAACGTTAAAGTCAAAGTCAACGAGAGCCTGAAGACAATCTCCGTGACGATGGAGGAAGGAGCCGAGGAAGGCAATGTCGTGATTATGGCCAGCGCCGGGGACGACATCGTTTACAAGCCTCTGTTTTTCTCCTACGGCAAGACCGTCATCGAGTTGGAGAACTACATCAAGGACAACGAGCTCATCACCCCGATGGGCGAGCCTGTCATCAACCTTGGCGGGGATATGACTCCGTTCACCATCAGGATCTCGCACAACATCGATGTCGAGGCCTCAGTGGCGAAGGAGAATGAATCTTGGCTCAAGGCTGTGACGACCAAGGCTTTGCAGACTTCCGAGTTCAATTTTGTCGCTGAATATTTCGAAAGCAAGAGCAACACTCTGCGTGAAGGCCGCATCATCCTGAAAAACAGCCTCTACGAGGTCTCCACATCGATTCTCGTGAAACAGAATCCGATCGTGAAAGGTGGTGGCGGAAGCGGAGACGATCCGTCCGAGGACAAGGGAATCTCCGACCTCAGCACGTTTATGGAGTTCATCCGCAGCGTCAACGCCGGAGCGTCCACGACCCGTTGGGAGAACGCTGACGGAGAAGTCTGCCTGCTCACTGACATCGACCTTACCGGAATCGAATGGACACCTATCGGAAACGCCACCGGCGAGGGCTCGGGAATCCCAGCCTATACGTTCGCCAACGCTTTCAAGGGCAAGTTCAACGGCAAGGGTCACAGCATCACAGGCATCAACTGGACCTGCGATATGAGCAAGAACCACGTCTATGGACTTTTCGGAGCGGCAGACGGAGCGACCATCAGCAATCTCACCGTAGGAGCCTCCGGAGATGCCATCATATTGACCGGGACCCCTGACGTGACCCCATCTGTGGCCGGAATCGCAGGCTACGCCGAGAATGTCACCATCACCAATGTGACCAACAATGTCAGCATCATCCTTGAGGGAGAATGCCCTCAGGCTATGCCTACCAGCCTCGCCGGCATCATCGGCAGCGGCTCTAACGTCACAGTGGGCGGAAAGACCAAGGACGAGGCCGTAAAGAACAACGGAGACATCCTCGTGAAGTCGAAGGTGTCCAACGCTCAGGCCGGAGGAACAGGTCTGCAAGTCGCAGGAATAATGGCTTATGTCAAGAACGGCAAGGGAAGCACCTTCACCAACTGCACGAACAACGGACACCTTACAGGCCCTAACGGTCGAAGTGGAGGCATACTCGCTTCCATCCAGGGAACGGAAAAGGCCGGCAACAAGGTGACAATCAGCAAGTGCGTCAACGCCGGTCTCATAGAGGACAACTACCTTGACTACGATGGTTACACCAACGCCAAAAGAATGGGCGGAATCATCGGTGGATCCGAGGCCGCTGATGTCACCGTGGAATCATGCGTCAACAGCGGAAACATATTCTCTCACACTGGATGCCGCGCCGGCGGATTCGTAGGTCACTTCAAGGGTGGCATCATCACCGGATGCTCGAACACCGGAATCATCCTCAGCCACATCACTCCACAGGCGGCGGATTACAGCGGCGGTGACGGCCCAGGCTGGGCGGCAGGCTACTGCAACATCAAGATCTCCGGCTGCACCAGAGGCGGAAAAGTCGGCGAATGGGCTGACTTCAAGAGCAATCCTGAAGGAGCTCCGGACGCAACGGTCTACAATGCCTACGGCTACCAGAACTCTAAGTATTTCAACGCTTCTGACAACCAATAAAATGAAGACAATGAAAAGATTAATGAATATATTTGTGTCTGTTCTGGCGATGGTTCTCGCCTTCACCGGATGCGGTTTCGACGAGGATCCGCTCCAGAACAGGCTCAATGACATCAAGAACAGGATCGCGGCTCTCCAGTCCAGAATAGACGAGGCCAACAAGCAGGTCGAGACACTCGGACTGCTGACCTCTGGCAACGTCGTCACGTCCATCGACAAAAACAGTGACGGAAGTTATGTGCTGACCTATCTGGACAGCAAGAACGAGGAAAAGACCATAGTCGTGGCCGCGACAGACCAGCTGCTAAACGTTCCGGTCGTGGGCGTGCGCAAGGACGATAACGGACTCTACTACTGGACCGTCACAGTCGGTGACGAGACCAAGGACATCACCGTTGACGGACAAAGCGTTCCGGCGGCCGGAAAGACACCGGTCATCTCTACGGATGAGCAAGGCTATTGGACAGTCGATGGTGAGCGCATCCTGGATTCGGCCGGCAATCCGATCGAGGCCGCGGACGGTAGTGCGTCCATCTTCAAGTCCGTGACCAAGGATGCGGAAGGCAATCTTTCCGTCACTCTCGGAGACGGCTCACAGATAACCATACCTGTGCAGAACTCGCTGAATCTCAGCCTTTCCTCATCCTTGAATCTCACTATCGCCAATCTCGGTCAAGAACTGAAGATCGGTTACGAAATCACCGGAAGCAAAGCCGGGAACGCCATCGTGGCGATCGCAGAGGCCAAGTCGGTGAAGGCTGAATTGGACAAGACCGCCAAGGAGGTCAGCGTAACATTCGGTAGTGATTTCACCTCCGGTCATCTCATTATGATGGCCACAGATCTGGACAAAGTGACTGTCCTGAGGCCTGTGTTCTTCAACAAGGCCAAGGACACCAAGATACTCATCAGCACGGCCGATGATCTCGCGGCTTTCGCCCGGAATGTAAATGCCCAGGACGGAACCGAAAATATGGACGTCTACCTTGAGAAGGACATCGACATCTCCTCCATCAAGGACTGGACACCTATCGGGAACGGTACATTCTCAGGCACCGCCGTCAGCGGAGCGGTCTTCAAAGGCACTTTCTACGGCCAGAATCACACGATCAAGGGTATGAATATAACCGTACCCGCCGATGCTGTGAAAGGTGCCTCCTACGGCCTGTTCGGAGTGCTTGACGGAGCCACTGTCAAGGATCTCAACATCGGAGAAGGATCTTTGATCACATCTTCCTCAAAACTTCTTGTCAGCGCCGGAGCCATCACAGGATCCGTCGTGAACTCAACAGTTGACCATTGTTCATCTTCCGCCTCATTCGACATTTCAGGGGGAGCCGATAATGTCAGCCAAAGGTTCGGCGGAATCGCAGGTTCGGTGTATTCAGCTGGAGAGGTTGCCGCACAAGTGACCAATAGCTCCAATTTCGGAATATTCAAGTCCGTGAACACCACCAACAGCAAGAACGGCGGCACAGCCTTCTCCATCGGTGGCGTGGTAGGTTACGCGGAATCAGCTTCTTCCGCCCTGCGCGTGATGATCAAGGGATGCGACAACTACGGTGCTATGAATGTGCAGGCGTCCCGCAACGCCGGAGTTGTGGCGACTCTTAACAAGAACGCCACCGTGGAAGGCTGCAAGAACTACGCTGACATCACGAACACGGACACCAAGGCTTCCAACACCCGTGTGGCCGGTATTGTCTCTGCCTTGAACATTCAGACCTCAGCCATAAACTGCGTCAACAAAGGTAACATCACCTTTGCTGTGGCCGGAAACACCACGAAAGGCTACGCCGCAGGAATCGCCGGCCAGACCAACGACAATTCCTGCGTTGTGGAAGGTTGCGAGAACTACGGAACAGTGCGCTCGGACATATTCAACGCCACTGATGCGACAAAGAGATTCATCGCATCCATCCTTGCAAACACGAATAACAAGACCATCACCATCCGGAACAACAAAGTCGGAGGAAAGGTCGGTCCATATTCAGATGAAAGCAAGGTGGTTGCCATCACAGCGGAGAACTTCGCGGATTGGATATTCTTCACCCCTAAGACCCAACCGTCTGTTGTCACAGGCAACGAGTTCGCCGGTGAGATTCTGACAAAGGGCATCGCATCAGCGCAGGATTTCGTGGAGTTCTCCGCCGCTGTCAACGCTGGCTCATCCCTTGATAAATGGCAGGACGCTGCCGGTGGAATCAACCTGCTCAACGACATCGATATGTCTTCTGTAAAGGATTGGACACCAATCGGTAACGCGACTTTCGCCAATGTCAAAAACAAGTTGACCGTGACCGGACCTATGTTCACAGGCAAGTTCAACGGCCAAGGCTATAAGATACGTAACTTCAAGGCCGTAAGCAAAGTGGCCGCAACCGGAGGCACTTTCGGACTGTTCGGTGTGATCGGTCCGGGTGCCGTTGTGGAGAACTTCATATTCGAGTCCAGCTGCTCGCTTACCGTACAGTCACCGGCCAAGAGCACGTCCCACGGCTTGATCGCTGGACTTCTCTACGACGGTACCGTGCGTGACATCCACAGTTACGCTCCGATGACATTCCAGAGCAAGACCGGTGTCAAGAACGCCGCCCAGTTCATGGCTCTGATAGGCTATGTGTTCACTGAAAACTCCGAGGTTATCATCGACAGCGTGGACAACTTCGGAGAGATCATCGCAGAGAACGCCGACGGCAACGACCAAGGAGGAGCGAGTGCCTTCCACATCGCAGGAATCGTGGGCTTCTCCACCGCCACGATGGACACCCAGCATTTCGTCACGATTTCCGACTGCTCTAACGAGGGAAACATGACTTCCGCCACCTGCCGCACATCCGGCATCTGCGCAGCCGCTAACCGCAGGACAAAGATGGTGAACTGCATCAACAAAGGTAACCAGCTGAACAGTTGCCCAGGCCCGGACAAGGGACGAATCGGCAACATCGCCTGCAACGTGGCCAACGTCTCCTCTATGACCGGCTGCATCAACTACGGCGACATCATCTCGACCACGGGCGCCAGAACAGCCGGTATCGCCAACCTTGCAAACAACTGTGAGTTCAGCCACTGCGCCAACTACGGAAACGTCCGGTCAGACAGCAAATACCGAGGTCTGTTCTGGGCCTACAACAGTGGATTGGCATCGTGGAGCAGCTGCGTTGCCGGAGGCACGGTAGGAACCTACAACAACGGCAAAGGTGTGGTTGATGAATATACCGATGATACCAAGATGAACTATCTCGGTGTCCAAGGATCTCAGAAATCCACCCTCAATGACATCACCTACCTCATAGGTGTCAAGGATCCGGAACCGCCTGTCGAGTCCAACGCCAAGCTGAAGATTCTCTTCATCGGCAACAGCTTCACCAAGGATGCGGTCGAGCATATTCCAGGACTCCTCGCCGCCGCCGGAATCAAAGACATCAAGCTCTACCACATGTACTATGGCGGACGACGTGTCTTTGAATATAACGACGGCTACACTTCCTCTGTGGATTACCATTGCTACAGATGCGAGAACGGGGCGACATCATGGACGGATGTCACCGGACACAGCCTGCACGAGATCGTCTCCAGCGACAAATGGGACATCGTGACCATTCAGGAGCACACCGGACGCGCTGTTGCGTGGGATTGGACAACAAGCCAGAAATCAGCCTTCCAGGGTCTTGTAGACAAGATCAAGGCAGACTGCCCGGACAAGACTCCGGATTTCTACTTCATAATGTCGCAGGCCTACCACGACATGAACAGGATCGCAACGGCTGACCGGGGACAGATAAACTTCAAGACCACAGAGGAAATGTACAAAGTCATCGTCGAGATGACCAAGAAACTGATGGCAGACATCCAGTTCAAAGACGTGATCGCCACCGGCACCTGCCTGCAGAATCTCAGAACATCAGACCTGAACAACAGTATGTGCCTCACCCGTGACGGCTACCACATGGATTATGGTATCAGTCGCTATGCCGCAGCCTGTATGGTCTTCGAAAAACTTATCTCCCCGTCATTCGACAATGTAAAGCTTGACAAGAACGCCTACAGGTACGGCAATTCCAGCACGACATCAGGATCCTATTCAACACCTGTCACCAATGCCAATGCTCCTGTGGCTCTTCAGGCCGCACGTTACGCCTTGCAGACACCTTATCAGGTCACATCAATGAAATAGGTGGCGTGGCTGACAACTATCTACAAATCAAGTGTTAAAGCAATCACCTTCGGTTAGTATCAACAGAAGGTGATTGCTTTATCACTTGTTTACCAATTAATTATGCACCACACCAACCTACGCCTTTCCAATATTTTTGCAATGAATATCACTGGCATATTCAGAATAAGAAGCTGTTTTGATTTTTGTTTGCCTTTTTAGACTCTACTTTTCAGGAAAAGGAATAGGTTGAATCAGCATTTTATTATTTTTGCAATATAAAGTTGCCACAGATTTGGCTATTTTTTTTAATTAATACATAATCAGGGAATATTAAAACAAAAATATATATGCGTAAGAATTTATTTATCGCGATTATCGCGATTCTGGTCTCGGCGTTTGCTTTCCCGGCCGCCGGACGTGATCTGAAAATCCTTTACTGGAACATCCAGAACGGAATGTGGTCGGACCAAGGCTATAACTACGACAATTTTGTGGAGTTCGTGAAGTCCGAGGCTCCGGACATCTGCGTCTGGTGCGAGGCCGAATCCCGCTACTTTACGGATTCTGGTGACAGAATCGAGAACTGTGAGGATGCATATCTCCCTTGGAACTGGGATATTCTTGCGAAACGCTATGGACACAATTATGTGCTTGTCAGCGGCAAGAGAGACACTTTCCCGCAGGTAATCACCTCAAAATACCCTATCCGTATAGTCAAGAGGGTCAACGGCAACGGTGATGATGTCATTGTTGTACATGGAGCCGGAGTGGCTCAGGTGGAGGTCGGCAACAAGACCCTCAACATCGTCACCATCCACTCATGGCCATTCAAGTACACATATATGGCAGACGACAAGAAAGCAAGCGCCGAACGTAAGGAAGGAGCCATGTTCAGAGCCAAGGAGATGGAATATATCTGCAAACAGACTATCGAGAGCGTTCCGGAGGCGGCTTCGCAGTACTGGATGATGCTCGGAGACTTCAACGCCAGATCACGTGTGGACAACCATATTTACAAGATGGCCGAAGACGACAAGGACTTCCTCGTTCATGACTACATCAGGAACAACACTCCTTACATCGACATCATCGAAATGCTGCATCCTGACGACTTCCAGCCAAGCACACTGTCTGGAAAAAGAATCGATCTCATCTACATGACCGAGCCTTTGTTCAAGAAGGTCCGCTCGGCCGAGATCATCCGCACCGGTTTCGCTGAATCCATCAAAGACCCGCGCAAGATCAAGGGCTTCTGCAAGCCTTCAGACCACTACCCTATCCTTGTGGAGTTGAAATTCTGATTTCCCGTACTGGTTCATAAATGAGCAAAAAGAACCTCTGACCTGAATTTTTCACGTTACAAAAATTCAGAACAGAGGCTCTCTTTGCCTATCAAGATTCCGTCACTTCGATGGTCGCTTCGACAGGCTCAGCGACCATTCTGTTACTATATATTCAATTAAAGTTTTCTGAGCAGGTTGTTCATGTTGACTTCCTTGTCGATGATAGAGCGGAGCTCGGCGATAGGAACCCTTCTCTGCTCCATGGTGTCGCGCTCGCGGATGGTGACGCAATTGTCGTTGAGCGAGTCGTGGTCCACTGTCACGCAGAAAGGTGTGCCGATGGCGTCCTGACGACGGTAACGCTTGCCGATGGAGTCTTTCGGATCGTACTGGCAGTTGAAATCGTACTTGAGCTCGTTCATCACCTCCTGAGCCTTCTCAGGAAGACCGTCCTTGTTCAGGAGAGGAAGCACGGCCACCTTCACAGGAGCCAAAGGGGCAGGAATGCTCAGCACAACGCGGCTCTCCCCTCCCTCAAGCTGCTCGACCTTGTAGGAATGGCTGAGCACGGCGAGGAACATTCTGTCCACACCGATGGAAGTCTCAACGCAGTAAGGAACGTAGCTCTCATTGGTCTCAGGATCAAAGTACTGGATCTTTTTTCCGGACAGTCTCTGATGATTTCCGAGGTCGAAGTCTGTACGGGAGTGGATTCCCTCTAGTTCCTTGAAGCCGAACGGGAAGTTGAACTCGATGTCCGTCGCGGCGTTGGCGTAGTGGGCCAGCTTCTCGTGGTCGTGGAATCGGTAGTTCTCAGCGCCCATTCCGAGGCTGACGTGCCACTTCATACGGTTCTCCTTCCATTTCTTAAACCACTCCATTTCGGTGCCAGGACGGCAGAAGAACTCCATTTCCATCTGCTCGAACTCCCTCATTCTGAATATGAATTGTCTTGCGACGATCTCGTTTCTGAAAGCCTTGCCGATCTGCGCGATTCCGAACGGAACCTTCATACGGCCGGTCTTCTGGACGTTGAGATATTCAATGAATATTCCCTGCGCCGTCTCCGGACGGAGGTAGATTTTGTCGTCCGCGTCGCCGGTGTTGCTGATCTGGGTGGAGAACATCAGGTTGAACTGACGCACGTCTGTCCAGTTCTTGGTGCCTGAGATAGGATCAACGATGTCGCAGTCAAGGATGATCTGCTTGTACTCCTTGAGGTCGTTGGCCTGCTCTGCGGCGACATAACGGTTGTGAACCTCGTCGTATTTCGCCTTCTCCCTGAGGATGTTAGGATTGGTGGCTCGGAACTGCTCCTCGTTGAAAGCCTCTCCGAACTTCCTGCGTCCCTTCTCGACCTCCTTGTTCATCTTCTCCTCGATCTTGCCGAGATAGTCCTCAATCAGGTTGTCGGCACGGTACCTCTTCTTGGAGTCCTTGTTGTCGATGAGCGGGTCGTTGAACGCCGCCACGTGACCTGAAGCCACCCAAGTCTTAGGGTGCATGAACACGCAGGAATCAATGCCGACGATGTTCTCGTTCAGCCTTACCATGGCGTTCCACCAGTACTGCTTGATGTTGTTCTTCAGCTCGACGCCCATCTGGCCATAGTCATAGACCGCCGCAAGTCCGTCATAAATCTCACTTGACGGGAAGATAAACCCGTACTCTTTGCAATGTGCCACCAGCACCTTGAACAGTTCGTCCTGTGTCATAGTATTGTTGTACTTTAATAATTTTCAAAGTCCTAAAAACTTACAAATATACACATTTTCGCCCAAGTATCATCGCACTGACAAGGTCTGCTACGTAGTCTGCTACGTGACAAAAGCAAGGCATCCATTCATCAGTCTCCTGAGCGTGACAATATTTGCAATATAAACGACAATTATAAAGGTACATATACTAAAAAAGGAATAATCCTTATCGAATCATTCCCTTTTATAAGGCTGTATGATTATCTACTAGAAGAACCTGGCTCTGTGATCCTTCACGTCAGCATCCGTCATCATGACAGGAAGAATCATCTGAGTGGTATAGCTGTTGATTTGAGCCATGTTGTTTTTGGCGTCATCTTCTGTATAGAATGCGCCAGTGTCGCGTGAATTAACCTTGAAAATATAGGTTCCGATTGTTCCTGCGACAGGACCGCAGATTTTTCCTTCCGGAGCCACAGATGCGGTGCCGATGAACTTAGGATCCAGACCCTGACCATTCATGGACGCGAACCTTACGTCCACGCCTGAACTTACTGATGAATGAAGAGTGTCAGCGATGGCCTGAAGGTCATTGATGCCCTGAATCTTCTGAGCGATGTCAGCAGCGGCCTTCTCGGCGGCCTTCTCGGCAAATAGCTGCTGACGGATAGCATCCTTGACCTCGTCAAGCTTGGCTATACCTTCCTTGTGGATTCCGGTGACAGTGGCCACGAAGAGATAGTTGTTGTTGACGGTGATGATCTCGGAAACCTTGCCGACCTTGTTGTCGAACACCCATCTTGTGACCTCCTTAGCCTGTGAGATGGAACCGTAGGTTGAAGTGGCTTCAGTGACTCTGAGATTATGTGAGTAAACACCCATTGAATCAACGGCAGCCTTGTAGTTGTTATACTTACCGGCAGCGATCTTTGAGAAATTGCTAGCCTTGGCGTAGTAGCTGTTGAATGTCTCGCCGCTTGCGAGAGCTGTCTTCTCAAGAATGGCTACCTGCTTCTTTGCGACAGGGGTTGTTCTCTTTGAAACCTCTACGATGTGTGTGCCATACTGTGTCTTAACGATGTAAGGCTTGCCAACCTGAGCTGTGAGCACGGACTCGAATCCTGGGAACATATAAGTCTGTGTAAGCCAACCGATATTACCCTGCTCACCATCAGCGGCGTTTCCGGTGTCAGCTGAATATGAAGCAGCGACATTCGAGAAGTTCTCACCTTTTGCAAGCACATTGAGAAGGCTGTCAGCCTTGCTCTCAGAGCCACCCTGAAGTAGAATGTGCTTAACATAGACTGAGTCAGGAATCTGGGCGGTGGCCATGATTCTGGCGGCATAGAACACATTGTTGTCTGAGACAATCTGAGAAGTTCCGTCAGCGTTGTTGTCAACAAACTCACTGATTTCCTTGTTGACGGTTGAAAGCTCTCCGGTCTTGTACCAGTACTCACTGTAGTTCCTTTCAGAGTTTCTGGCCAGGAAAGACTTCATGTTTGTTGTCGTGGCAAATTCGTCATAAACCTTGCCCATAGCATCGTTTGTGGCATTGATGTCAGACTCGGAAGGCTTTACCTCGAAGACCACATATTCAATGTCCCTTGAAGCGTTCTGCCTGAACATCTTCTTATGAGACTCGTAGTACTTTCTGATTTCCTCTCCGCTCACCTTGACCGTGGTGTCCATACCATAGTTAGGAACCATCACAAAATCAACATTGGAAGTATTGTTGTTCTCGGCAATGGCTCTTTTGAGCATCAAAGGATTCTGGATGTTGCTCTGGGTAAACAACGAATAATACTTTGCATAGAACTGCTGGGTATATATCGTGTTCTGAAGGTAGTTCCAGTACTCTCTTACCTTACCGGTCTGATCCTGGGAAACAGCGTTGATGAGATTCTGCAACGCCTCCTTCGAAAAGTTGCCGTTCTCATCAGCGAACGCAGGATTTCTGGCAATCAAAGGGGATACCATGTCTCCGGCCAGAAGTTCCTTCATCTCTTCCTCACCTACCTTGATTCCGGCAGCCTTGGCGTTCTTGATGAACAGATACTTGTCAAGAAGGCTGCGCCATGCTTCATTGCGGACCTGCTCCTGCTGCTGCTCGTTCTGAGCGGAAGAACCGGTCATCATCTCGTTGATGGACGTGAATTTATCTACATCCTGCAAGAAATCCTGATAAGAAACAGTCTTACCATTGATTGTTCCCACATCGTTTCTTGAAGACATCGCGTTGAACGCCGTCTCCAAGGTCTGAGGGTCGATAATGAATGACAAAAGGGCCAAGGCAATGATGATTGACACTGCCATGCCGGCCTTTTCGCGAGTTTTTTGAAGAATCGCCATTGTGTATTACGTTTTTATAATTTCCAAAAATAGGTATTGGGGTGCGAAGATAGTGATTTTAATTCAATTAACCATTATTTTTTGAGCAAAGGCCCTATAAAGTTTACAGAATCAATGATAACCTTCGTCGAATCCTGCACGACAACCACATCACTGTTGAAAGCCTTGAATATCCTGACATTCCTCGCCATCTCATCCGATCTCATGCCGAATCCTTGCAGGAATCCGTCGTTGGAGAACATCCTGACATAGCAATCTGTGTATATTTCCTCGTTGGCCTGATCCCAGTAAAGAGTGTCCGTCTCCAAGGTCTGCTGGTTTATCACATTCTGAACCACCACATTACCGAAAGCGGACCAATATTCCTCATCGGTTTTCTTGCTTTTGAAATGCTTGGCGTTATCGGAATGCAGAACTGTCTCAAGCATATCCCCGTCCGTGTAGGCAAAAGCATGAAGCCCTTTAGGAAAGAGCTCGTAGGAACAAGTGTCGTTCTCGTACCTTTCCATGACATCAGCCTCGGCTCTCATCTGGATGCCGCCGTTCTTGGTCTGGACCACAAACATACTGTCAACCGTCTGAACCGGAGTCTCGGCAAGATTCAAACGCTCGGCCTCCGACAGTTTTCCCTTGCAGGAAAATACGATGAAAGCAACCGCCGAAGCGGTTGCAATCATCATAAGACTATGTGTGTTCCGTTTCAATTCCTGAACTACTTCTGTGTCCTTACAGTTGTGGTCGCGCGCATTCCACCACAGTTGACCTGATAGGTGTCACCAGCGTTGAAACCATACATGAAAGCATCAGCGGCCACCGGGTAATATACACTGTAGGCCGAAATAAGTTTGTTGCAGTCATCAGTAAGGGAAGCGTCAGCCGCCTTGGCCTTCTGGAGATAATCAATGGCAACCCAATATTTAGCCCTGCTCTCAACCTCATTCCCACCACAACGGAGTGATCCCCAGATAGTAGCGATGAGGTAATATGCTTTACCCTGATGATCAGGTTTGATATCAGCAGCTTTCTTGGCATAATCCAACGCTTTCGCGTTGTTGTTATTCTTCAAGCAATATGTGGCAAGTTCTATAAGGTAGTCAGCCTTCACAGGATCATCATCCGGACAAAGCGAGACAGCCTCCTCGAAATACTTGATGGCGACATCAGACTCATCCTTGGCTGAATGGAGTTTGTAAAGATAGTAGGCGGATGATGCTGAAGGCTCGTTCTTGTGCATTTTTGTCACAGCATTGAGGAACAGGTCATTGTTCTGGCAACCTTCGGTTGAACCGAGCATCTTGACGATGTTGGTCACGAGATCCATATTCTCAGGATCAGCCTCATAGCGCGGAGTGAAAAGAGCGATGAGGTTGTCGCAGCTGGCCACCTGACTTGTGATGAAGAGCCCTTCGATGTCAGACCTGATTTTAGCGTTTTCCTCTGCATTGCCGGCCTTGTCAAGGAGGGCGATGGCGTTCTGGTAGGTGTTGATGACATCCTCAGCTCCGATAGCGGACTTCTTGTAAAGTTCGATCGCAGCATTGAGATCAAGAAGAAGAAGGCTTGGCCTGACGTTCTCCTGATTAATCTCGATGATCTTGTTCAGTTGCTCGTAAACTACCTGAGGATCCTTGAAATATTGGGTAATGTACTGACCTTTTGAGTTGTAGGCCGCCACGGCGTACTTAGGATAGTATTCAGCCCTGAGATCGTTAAGTGTAAGGACAGTGTCGATCATCGCAGCTCGAGTCTGAGCATCCTTAGTCTTGACTATTTCCTTACCCATGAGGGTCATACCATTAAGAAGCATGTTCTGGCTTGCAGTAGGAGGGCAGAGTTTGAAGGCCTTTCTCCAGTTAGGAAGAGCCTCTGTGTAGTTCTTCTGCTTGTAATATTCCTGATAATAAGACAGATACTTGATGCATTCAGCGCTGTCTGCGCCATACTTTCCTTGGGCTGAAACCTTCGTTCCGAAAGTGGCAGCCGCCAAAGTCAGCAGTACTAGTGTAATCCTTTTCATGGTCATTTATTTTATATTCTTATATTCATTAATTATACCTTGGTTTGATGAACCAGATGTCGAATATGTTGATTCCTATGTTGAAATTGACATATCTTTCCCTGACCAGATTTCCTGTAAGCGCCCCTCTCTGTCCTAAATCAACCCCAAGCGTCAGACCATTGCTCCAGCTGAACACAGGAAGGGTGGCGCCCAACGTGACACCTACAGCATTGATTGTCTTACCGTCCAGCTTGCAATAAGCCTGATCCCAGTAGGCTCCGGCGCGGTAGGTAACCCTCTTGCGATAGTAACGGATATCATTTCTGTTCGGCACTATGGAGAAACCGGCTCTAACGGACTGAGCGGTCGACGCGCTGAACACAGCGTTGCCAACACTTGCGAATCCCGGAACCTTGCTCATTCCGCTGGAACTCCAGTCGGAACGGATGTAATTGATCTCGGCTGTCCACTTGTCACCACCTTTCAAGGCTATTCCGAATCCCATCTCACCGGCAAGTTTCACCTGCCCTCTGCCTAAAGTGTCCACATAGCTTCTAGGTGAAGGGGTGGAGTCATTTATCGATGATATTGATTGAATCTCAAACCTTTCCACATTACCTCTTAGACTCGCGCCTAATTTATAGGTGGCGCCGATGACGGCGGAGACATTCTTTGAAATCCTTGTCTCGTACTGCACGCCAAGTTTTCCAGTGAAAGCGTTGAGATCCATGTTGAATCCGCTTGAAATACTCCTGTAAGTGGAGTTTCCCATGGCAAAATCATTCGTCTTGTGCAAGTTACCGAAATAATACTGGCCTTCCAGACCCACGGAAAGACCTTTGGTCACATCGATTCCGGCTCCTATGAAGACGTTGGTCAATCCTCCGTACCCTTGAACAGTGTTGTTGATGACACCCGTATTGGCTATGATGGAAGGGTCGGTCACCTTGGACGACATCTTATACCCAAGGTCGCTGTACGGGGTCACACCGACATACATCGCAAGCGACTTGTACACAGGAAACGAGATGACAAAATCATAGAAATTGAAAGTGTTGTAGGATGACTTCATGTCATGCTGGGCATAATACCTGTTGCCCTGAGCGATGCCGAAATCAGCCATAAACGACTTGTCCTCTCTGGCGGTGACAGCGGCAGGATTGAGGATATTAATATTCCTTTTGTCCCTTGTGGCGATGCCGACACCACCCATACTCTTGTTGTAGGCGGTGCCTTGCTTCGATATGTCACCTACTCCGAACATCGAATACGGAGTATAGGCATTATATGCGTCATCCTGAGCGCTCAGAGGGAGAACACAGAACGACATCACCACAAACAAAAGTATCTTATCAACCTTTCCTTTCAACATAATACTTGTCAGCGATTAAGGCTAACCCCATCAGTACAAGATTGCAGACTGCAAAGATGGAGTTTTTCATTCTTTTTGCAAAATATAAAGCGTCTCCTCCCGTAAAAACAATCATTTTTTCGGGAAATAAAGACAGGTATCCCTCTATTTCAAACATTATGCCTGACACGACCCCAGACTCTATGGAAGACTCAAGCGAATTGCCTGTCTGTCTGACGGAAAGGGGAGTGCCGACCAATGGAAGTGTTCTTGAATATCTCGACAGAGACTTGAACCTCGTTCTGAAGCCAGGGGAGATGTTGCCTCCGACATATTCTCCATCAGGCTCGACGACATCTATAGTCAGCGTGGTGCCGAAATCGAACACTATGCTGCCCTTGCCCTTGAACAGATACCTCGCCGCTATCACCGAGGCTACCCTGTCAGGACTCAAGTAAGCCGGAAGGTCATATTCTCTGGCCACATCAGTGTGCTTCCTGTCCAGAACCACCAGAATTCCACATTTCGATCGGAGTTTTTCCTCTTCATCGCTTCCGATCTCTATAGTAGATGATATGACCATCACAGCCGGCTTTTCCTTCTCAACAAGCGAATCCACATAATCGAACATCTTCTCGCCCTGATAACGAAAAGTCTTTCCGAGGGTGATTCCTTCGGACCATGCGGCTTTGAGGGCAGTGTTTCCTATTTCAACCAAAAGGTTCGGCATCATCTAAAACGGTCAAACTTTCAAAGATAGCAATTTTATTTCAATTTATTGAGAGTCTGAAGAGCTTTCCGCAAAGAATCTATTCCGCGGCTGACAATCTTAAGCTTTCCCTCCGACTGCTTGAGATTGAACAGCCGGTCATCGGCGTTGATGTTCTGTAATATTCCTGAAAAGACCTTTGACTTGTAATAAGGAGACATCTGGTTGGCTATGAAGAACATGATCATCATTCCGTTCTTGATGATGATCTTCTCGAATCCCAGTTTTCCTCCAAGGTTCCTTATCTTCACAACATCAAAAAGGTTGTCAACCTCTGAAGGCATATCTCCGAAACGGTCCACGAGCTGAGCCTTGATCCGGTCGATTTCCTTGTCGCTGGTCATGCTGTCAAGCTGCTTGTATATTCTTATCTTCTCAGCTGTTATGTCGATGTATGAATCAGGGATCATGGCTGGCTGGTCAGTCTCGATCGTGCAGTCCTCGACAAAGGAATCGTCGGTGTGAGCCGTTGGCATTCCTGTCTCAACCCCTAGTTCTTCCATTGCCTCGGCAAGTATCTTCTGATAGGTCTCGTACCCCATGTCGGTAATGAAGCCGCTTTGTTCGGCGCCGAGCAGGTTTCCGGCGCCACGAATGTCAAGATCCTGCATCGCAATGTTGAATCCGCTTCCGAGATCAGAAAACTCCTCTATGGCCTTGAGCCTTCTTCGCGCGTCATCAGTGATGGTGACAAGGGGAGGGACGATCAGATAGCAGAACGCCTTTCTGTCAGACCTCCCTACACGGCCGCGGAGTTGATGCAGGTCACTCAGGCCGATGTTCTGCGCCTGGTTGATGATGATGGTGTTGGCGTTCGGGATGTCCAGTCCGTTCTCGATGATCGTGGTGCATAGCAGCATGTCGTAGTCTCCACGGATGAAGTCCAGCATCTTGTTTTCCAAATCCTTGGCCTCCATCTGGCCGTGAGCCACACAGATTTTCATGTCAGGAACAAGCCTGTGTAATATCTCATGGATGGACGGAAGTTCTTCAACTTTGTTATGGATGAAGAACAACTGCCCGCCTCGGTTCAACTCATAGTTTATGATGCTCCTGATCTCATCCTTGTCAAACAAGATAATCTCAGTCTGTGTAGGAATTCTGTTCGGTGGGGGAGTGTTGATGATCGACAGATCCCTTGCCCCAAGCAACGAGAACTGCAATGTTCTTGGAATAGGGGTCGCAGTCAACGTCAAAGTGTCCACCGAGGCTTTGACCTGACGCAGTTTCTCCTTTGTCGAGACACCGAACTTCTGCTCCTCGTCGATGATCAGAAGCCCCAGATCCTTGAAGTCAAACCCTTTTCCGAGCAGTTTGTGCGTACCTATGACTATGTCAAGCTGACCGTTTTTCAGCCTCTCCTTTATATCATTGATTTCCTTCGCCGTACGCAGTCTGCTGACATAATCGATGGTGCAAGGGAAATCTTTAAGCCGAGATGAGAAAGTGGTGTAGTGCTGGAGTGAAAGAATGGTGGTAGGCACAAGCACCGCCACCTGCTTACCATCGGTCACAGCCTTGAAAGCAGCCCTGATGGCTATCTCAGTCTTTCCGAAACCTACATCCCCGCAGACAAGCCTGTCCATAGGGCTGTTGTCCTCCATGTCCTTCTTCACAGCCTTGTTGGCCGATTCCTGATCGGGAGTGTCCTCGTACATGAACGAAGACTCAAGCTCTTCCTGAAGGTAACCGTCGGGGGAGTAGGCGAATCCCCGTGTGGTCTTTCGCTTGGCGTAAAGTTGGATCAAATCCTTCGCAATGTCCTTGATCTTGGACTTGGCGCCGAGTTTGAGGTTCTGCCAAGTCTTTGATCCTAATTTGTTTATCTTAGGAGGAATACCATCCTTCGAGCGGAAGCGTGAAATCTTGTTGAGAGAATGCACGGACACAAACACCACATCACCGTCCTTGTACATCAGCTTCACGACCTCGTGCATCCTGCCCTTGTCATCCTTCATCCTGACAAGTCCGCCGAACACTCCCACACCATGGTCGATGTGAACCACGTAATCTCCTATATTAAAAGCAGTCAGATCATTAAGCGTCAACTGCTCGCTCTTCTCGACAGTCCTCCTTACGCTCACCCTGTGGAACCTGTCGAAAATCTCATGGTCGGAGTAGCAACATACCTTGTCTTCCTGATCGATGAATCCGGAATGGATGTTCTTCCCCGCCACAAACTCAGGCATCAACCCGCTGTTCTCGATCAGAATAGATTTCAACCGCTCAATCTGAGAGTTTTTATCACTGAATATGAACACCTTGTACCCATGCTCCATATTCTGACGGATGTCTGCGGTAAGGAGTTCAAAGTTCTTGTTGAACACCGGCTGCGGAGTGATGTTGAATGCAACAACATCATCAGGATCGATGCCAAGCGGAATCTCAAGAAACACCCTTCTGAACCTTTCCAGCTCATGAAAGAAACCTCTGTCCTTATACATATCAGACGAGTCCAGCCAAACGAACGTCCCTTCAGGAAACAGACTTGCCAGACTCACCCCTTCCGTCCCGGAAGTCTCTGAGGCAATGTCAGGGAATATCTCGACCTCATCTTTCTCCTCGACAGAAAGCTGCGTGTTGCAGTCGAACACATGGATTTTCTCAACCTCATCCCCGAAGAAAGACACCCTGAAAGGGTGGTTGAAAGAATATGAGAATATGTCGATTATGGATCCTCTTATAGAATACTGCCCAGGAGCCGAAACAAAGTCAACCCTCTCAAACCCTTGAGCGGCAAGTATGTCACGGATTGTGTCATGCGAGATTTCCTGCCCCTCCTTGATTTCCATAATAGAGGATCTGATTTTGTCAGGAGCCGGAACAGATTCGTCCAAAGCCTCGGGATAAGTCACGATGAACAGCCTTGAGGCATTGTCGGAATTGGAAAGAATCTTGCCGACCGCAGAAGTTCTCTGAACTCCGAGAGAAGATTTGTAGTTGCTCCTTTCCACTCCTTTGCCGCTGTCCGGCAAGTAGAAAACGATGTCACCGTCGGTAAGGGCATAAAGGTCCGAACTGCAATATTCAGCGCTCTCGCGGTCAGGAAGCACGATGACATTGGTGCCACTCGAAGCGACCTGAGATACAACGAACCATCTGGCCGAAAGGAATAGCCCCTTACAATAGATTTGATTCCCCGAGACGAGTCTCCCGGAGAGTTTTTCAGAGGATGCCGAACTTATCAACATAGGCGCCTGAATCATGTTAAAAAGCTGTTGAAAACCCGGTGGAAAACGCTTTTCGGAAAGTTCATTACTTGGAACGGAGCACTTATCAACAATTCTTCAAAAGCTTTTCAATAGCGTAACCAACAATCACCCCTACTTATAACCATCTAATATTCAATAACAAAAATAAGTTATCAACATATTAACAGCCTAATAAGAATTAAAAAGTCTGTATAAATATATTCCTTTATATTTATTGACCTTTGGTTTTGCGCCACGTCGTTGCAAGAAGTTGCTTTCTTCCGGCGGTTTTCACTATCTTTGTACTGATTAAAACACTTTCTGATGACAGAATTTGATCCGCACAGCACAAACGCCGGCAAAGATAAGGATTTGGACGGAATAATCCGCCCGCAAGGGTTGGAAGATTTCACCGGTCAGAGGGAGATTGTCTCAAATCTGAACATCTATGTCAAGGCGGCCAAGATGAGGGGCGAAGCCCTTGACCATGTGCTCTTTCACGGACCTCCGGGTCTTGGAAAGACCACCCTCGCGCACATCATCGCAAACGAGATGGGAGTGAACATGAAAGTGACATCTGGTCCTGTGCTTGACAAGCCGGGCGACCTTGCCGGTCTGCTTACCTCGCTGGAGACCGGAGATGTGCTGTTCATCGACGAGATCCACCGCCTGTCGCCTGAAGTCGAGGAATATCTTTACTCGGCGATGGAGGACTACGTGATCGACATCATGATAGACAAGGGGCCTGGCGCGAGATCCGTCCGGATTTCCCTCAACCCTTTCACCCTTGTAGGGGCCACGACCAGAAGCGGACTTCTTACGGCGCCTCTGCGCGAAAGGTTCGGAATCAATTGTGCCCTTGAATATTACGACACATCAGACTTGATCCGCATCGTGCGCAGAAGCGCGCGCATCCTGAATGTGACGATCGACGACGAGGCAGCCAAGGAGATTGCGCTCAGGAGTCGTGGAACACCACGTATCGCAAACGCTCTCCTCAAGCGCGTCCGTGATTTCGCCCAGGTGATGGGTGACGGCCACATCGACCTGAACATTTCCCGTTACGCTCTTGACAAACTGAAGATAGACAAGAGGGGACTGGACTCCATAGACAACAAGATTCTCCGAACGATCATCACGACGTTCAAGGGAGGGCCTGTCGGAGCCAACACCATAGCCACGGCGATCAGCGAGGATCAAGGCACGTTCGAGGAGGTCTATGAGCCGTTCCTTATAAAAGAGGGTTTCATAGTGCGCACGCAAAGAGGAAGGGTGGCCACGGAAATGGCATACCATCACCTTGGGCTTGACTCAGAGCTCGAATCAAAAAAGGTAGATGATGCGACACTTTTCTAAGATTTCAGCTGCCATAGCCGCTTTTATATTCATCTCATTCAAAGCATTTTGCTGCACTTCCGTGATTATCTCCGGGGGAGTGCGGGCTGACGGCCGCCCCGTGATGCTCAAGCACCGCGACACCGGCGAGCAGAACAACAGGATGGAATGGTTCCAAGGTCCTGAATATTCATTCATAGGTCTGGAGAACTCGCCATCGCGGGGTGGGGAAGTGTGGTCCGGAGTCAACTCCGCCGGATTCTGCATCATGAACACCGCCACCTATGACCTTAAGGATGACGATGTTCCTGCTTCCGAAATGGACAAGGAGGGGATTGTCATGTACAAGGCTCTTGGAATATGCCGATGTCTTCAAGACTTTGAGAATATGCTTGATTCGCTTCCCAAGCCTTTGGGAGTGGAGGCTAATTTCGGCATCATCGACGCGTTCGGCGGAGCGGCATATTATGAAGTCAACAACCATTCGTGGAAGAAGTACATCGTGGCCGACCAGCCGGGTGGCTATATGGTCGTGACGAACTTCACACGGAGTGGCCGTAAGGAAGACCGCAAGGGAGTCGACAGGTTTGAGAAGGCATCAGCGATAATGGCTTCCGCTGATGTGGCCACCATTGACCACAGATTCCTCTTCAATGAAATATCTCGTACCGGAAAGCCGATCATGCGCGACATCACTTCCGCTTCGGTGGTTTTTGAAGGGGTTTCTTCGGGGGTTGATCCTAGTAACACAGTGATGTGGACGCTTTTAGGCAGTCCTACAAACACTGTCTATGTCCCGCTTATGGTTTTTGCGAGCGATCATATTCCTTACTACATGAAAAGATCCCGTGGGAGTGACAACGCTGCCATCTGTGATGACGCGCTTGCCTTGAAGGCCGCCTTTGGTTTTGAATATGGTCGCGAGGAGGCTTGCCGTGAGGTCGAGAAGTATGTAGATCGTCATTTTTCTAATGACATGTCTGTACAGCGTTATGACCGCTTCATCAGGCGGATTTACCGCCGTTATCTTAAAATATGCGTGTCTAAATCACCGAAAATGGCT
>DCMG01000107.1:23140-25139 GCA_002321335.1 Bacteroidales bacterium UBA1628
ATAAAATTGCTGATTACGAGAAAAATGACTAAAATTGCAGACTTATTGCGATTTCATTTGGAATTTTATAAATAACATATTCAGAATATGGCCGATAAATTAATCTCAAAGATTCCTGACGGTCCTTTGGCCGAGAAATGGACCAAACGTAAGTCGGAACTCCGACTCGTCAATCCGAACAACAGAAGAAAGCTTGAAGTCATCGTTGTCGGTACCGGACTTGGAGGCGCTTCCGCAGCCGCTACTCTCGGTGAGCTTGGCTACAATGTCAAGGTTTTCTGCATCAGTGATTCACCTCGTCGCGCGCACTCTATCGCCGCCCAGGGTGGTATCAATGCCGCTAAGAACTATCAGAATGACAATGACGCTGTCTATCGTCTCTTCTACGACACGATCAAGGGAGGTGACTACCGCAGCCGTGAGGCGAATGTCTATCGTCTCGCTGAGGTCAGCGCGGCCATTATCGACCAGTGCGTCGCACAGGGTGTTCCTTTCGCCCGTGAGTACGGTGGCTACCTCGCCAACCGCTCGTTCGGAGGTGTTCAGGTAAGCCGTACGTTCTATGCCCGTGGACAAACCGGCCAGCAGCTTCTTTTGGGTGCCTATGCGGCTCTCAACCGCCAGATCGCCGCTGGTACCGTGACCAGTTATCCTCGCCACGAGATGCTTGACCTCGTCATCATCGACGGACAGGCAAAGGGTATCATCGCCCGCAACCTCGTGACCGGAAAACTTGAGAGATTCGGCGCCCATGCCGTTGTTATCGCCACCGGTGGCTACGGCAACACCTACTTCCTTTCCACCAACGCCATGAACAGCAACGGTTCAGCCGCATGGCAGTGCTACAAGAAGGGAGCGTATTTCGCAAATCCTTGCTTCGCTCAGATCCACCCTACCTGCATCCCTGTACACGGTGAGCAGCAGTGCAAGCTGACCCTTATGTCAGAGTCCCTGCGTAACGACGGACGTATCTGGGTTCCTAAGAAGATGGAGGATGTGATGAAGCTTCGCAAGCACGAGATCAAGCCTTCACAGATTCCTGAGGAGGATCGTGACTACTATCTCGAGCGCCGTTATCCTGCGTTCGGTAACCTCGTTCCTCGTGACGTGGCTTCCCGTGCGGCCAAGGAGAGATGTGACGCTGGATTCGGTGTCAACGAGACCGGTCTCGCCGTGTTCCTCGATTTCTCTGACGCCATCAAGCGTCTTGGTCATCAGAGGGTACAGGAGCGTTACGGCAACCTCTTCGACATGTACTTCAAGATTAATAACGTAAGCCCTTGGGAGGAGCCTATGATGATCTATCCTGCCATCCACTACACAATGGGCGGCATCTGGGTTGACTACGATCTTCAGACAACCATCCCTGGACTCTACGCCATCGGTGAGGCCAACTTCTCTGACCACGGTGGAAACCGTCTTGGCGCCTCCGCCCTTATGCAGGGTCTCGCTGACGGTTATTTCGTGCTGCCTATCACCATCGCAGACTACCTTTCACACAAGTTCGCCGAGCCTAAGACCGACATCAACAATCCTGCTTTCGACAAGGCTGAGAAGGATGTTCAGGCCAGAATCGACAGACTCTTCTCCATCAAGGGTAAGCAGACTGTTGACTCTATCCACAAGAAGCTCGGAAACATCATGTGGGAGTACGTTGGAATGGCCCGCAGCGAGGAAGGACTGAAGAAGGCCATCAAGGAAATCAATGACCTCAAGGCTGTGTTCTACAAGGACGTTTGCGTTCCGGGAGAGCAGTATCAGTTCAACCAGGAGCTTGAGAAGGCCCTCAGGCTTGAGGACTTCTTCGAGATAGGCGAGCTCATGGCCCGTGACGCCCTGAACAGGAACGAGTCCTGCGGCGGTCACTTCCGTGTAGAGAGCCAGACCGAGGAAGGGGAGGCCAAGAGAGACGACGCCAACTACATGTATGTCGCCGCTTGGGAGTACAAGGGAGAAGGCCAGGAGCCGGAGCTTCATAAGGAGCCTCTCAAGTACGAGT
>DCMG01000017.1:0-2180 GCA_002321335.1 Bacteroidales bacterium UBA1628
TACAACGAGGACTATCTCCACAGGGCTGTCAAATATCTCGGCAAGGTTCTGGAGAAGTCCGAGATTATGGGCGGCAGTGTTTATGGACTGGAAGATTGGAAAGACTACAGCGGGCTTTTCTACCGCCGCAATTCCGAGATACCATGCTCAGGGAAAGAAGGGGTTCTGAATGTCCCTCAGGTGCGGTCGCAACCCGTGATGATAGGCGATACTAATCAGCGTATGAATTCATGGATTGATGTCTGCGGCGCCACGGAGAACTATGTGCAGAACTTCGGCATGAGCAACGGCGAGCCGTTCGACCCGTCTGTCTATGACAATCCTTCCGTTGACCCTTGGGCTGACCGGGATCCGCGTTTCTACACCAACATAGTGACAGACCGCTCTATATTGATGAAGCAGAACAACAATGAGACGAAAGCTGAACTTTATGTCGGAGGTCAGGACTATGGAGAGGAGAAAGGCACCATCACGGGCTACATGTGGAAGAAATATCGTGATGAGTACATCTATCCCGACAGTGGAGACTGGTACAATTGTATGCAGCGGCTCCCTGTGATCAGGCTTGCTGATGTTTATCTTATGTATGCCGAGGCCGCGAATGAGCTGTATGGTCCGGACGGAATTCCCGAAGAGTGCCGGGTCACTGCCGTGCAGGCCTTGAAGGCTGTGCGGGAGAGGGTGAAGAATGAGGACGGCACATCCCTTCCGACTCCGGATCATCTCGTTGCCTCGAAGGAGGAACTCAGGGAAACCATCCGCCGGGAAAGGGCAGTGGAGCTTTGTTATGAGAACCACAGGTGGTATGACACCCGCCGTTGGTATGTCGCGCACCTGCCCGAGTACAAGGACATAAAGATCCTTGCGTATGACAAGGATCACACCTACTACTCCGTGGAATCCTACCACACACCCCGCATATTCGAGCAGAGGCACTATTGGTTCCCTTTAAAGCGCGAACAATCCTACATATACGGGGGCTTCTATCAGAATCCCGGTTGGGAATAATCATTAACAGACCATTGCATAATGAACAGAACAGAATATAACCACAGAACCCGCCGTACGGCAGCAAACGGCCTGAAAGGCGTTTTCGCCTCGGTGCTGCTGATGGGAAGCATCGTGTGCTCGGCCCAGGATGGGAATGTCGCGGCAGACGATGCCGACACGCTCAATCTGGTGTTCAAGACCGTCACCGAAAAACTGGCTCCCGGAAGTGTCTCTTCCATTGACATACCCCAGATAGTCAAGAAAGACAATTATTCCGGAGTCTCTACCCTCATCTCATCCTATGGGGCGGGTCTCTTGTCTGGATTGAACCTTTATGGTGTCGGTGATGTCCTCGTGCTGATAGACGGACAGCCACGCGACATAGACAATCTCCAGCCGGAGGAGATAGAGAGCGTCACCCTGCTGAAGGACGTCAATTCCACTGTCCTCTATGGCTCGCAGGCCAGGAACGGCATTCTCTCGATTGTAACCAAAAGGGGCAAGGTCTCCGAGAAGGACATCCGTTTCGGAGTTGAGACCGGAGTGCAGGTGCCGATCCGGCTTCCGCAATATTTGGGCTCCCGCGAATATATGACCCTCTACAACGAGGCGTTCCTCAACGATTCCCCTGGCAGCCGACCACCGTTCAGACCTTCTGAAATAGCGAAATATGACGGCAGCAATCCTTACCGCTATCCTGATGTGGACTACTACAGTTCGGACTTTCTGAAGCCGATGACCAATTCCACGAGGGTGCTGGGTGAGTTCACCAGCGGAAACGATGTGGCACGCTTCTATGCAAATGTAGGCTGGGAGAACCATGACAAGCTCTACAAGGTTGACGACTACAGCACCGCCTACAACCGTTTCAAGATACGGAGCAACATTGACTTCAATATCACCCCTTCCTTGAAGAGCTTTGTCGATGCTTTCTTCGTCTTTGACCTGGATCAGAATCCGCGTACCGATTACTTCACTCTGGCTTCGACTCTCCGTCCCAACGACTACACTCCGCTACTGTCTGTCGATCTTTTTGAAGATCCTTCCCTGTTGGAGGGCGTTGATATCATCGACGGAAAGGGAATAATGGGCGGGCACACTGTGTCCGGGAAAAACAGCTACGGCAAGAATATCTACGGCGAACTGAACCGCAGCGGCTACCAGCGGGATTACCGCAGGACAATGCAGTT
>DCMG01000017.1:2284-3381 GCA_002321335.1 Bacteroidales bacterium UBA1628
ACCTACGGCGGATATTCCGAGGCCATCGAGAACACCTACGCCCTATATGAGCCTGTCTGGAGCGATGCCACAGGCAAGATATTCAAAATCAACCGAATAAACCAGGATACCAAGACCGGTGTCATGACCCTTAAGTCAGGCACGTTCAGCCGCGGGATAGGTGCGAACATATCCGCTGACTACAAGCGCACATTCGGAGGCAAGCACAGCGTCTCGGCGTCAGTGCTAGGATTCTACAGCTACCGTTCCGTAGAAAGCAGCGTCTATTCCGACAGGAACTCCCACATCGGATTCAATGCGGCGTACAGCTATGACAATAAGTTCTTGGTGGATTTCAGCGGCGCCCTGATACATTCCCTGAAATTGGCTCCGGGACACAAGAATGCCTTCTCTCCGACATTGGGCTTGAGTTGGATTCCCGTAGGATCGACCAGGCAGAATGACTTCGGGTGGATTAATTTCCTCAAGCTCAAGGCTTCGGCCGGCATCTTGCACACTGACACCAACTTGGGTTATAATCTCTGGAAATACACCTATTGGGGATCCGGATTCTTCGGCACCGGCGACAATGACGGCTACAGCTTCGAGGCCCGTCAGGCAGTGGAAGGCAACTACAACCTGGGCATGGAGAAGATGAAAAAGCTCAATGTCGGTCTCGAGACCCGTCTCGCGGCAAATTCCCTGTCACTGAACGCTAATTTCTTCTATGTCATTCACGACGACCTTGTGATGCAGAGGAAGAGTTACTATCCGCAGATGCTCGCATCGCGTATTCCTTACGAGAACTACGGCAGAAATGACTATACGGGTATGGATCTGTCAGTGGGGTATGTGAAGAACTTCGGAGAGGTGAAGTTCAGCTCCATGCTCAACCTGCTCTATGCAACGTCAAAGGTTGTGCGCACGGACGAGGCTTACAAAAATGACTACCAGAACCGTACAGGCAAGGCTCTCGACACGTTCTGGGGCCTGCGCAGCCGGGGATTCTTCAGGACTGACGAGCAGGCGGAGGCGTCCAACCAGCTTTTCGGAAGCGTGAAGAAAGGAGACATCAGATATGCCGACAAGGACGGAGACGGATATGTCAATGACGACGA
>DCMG01000017.1:3483-4264 GCA_002321335.1 Bacteroidales bacterium UBA1628
ACCTTGTTCGTTTCCGCTTCCACGCGCCTCAAGTACAACTGGGTGATGAGCGGCGACTATTTCCGTGTCAACGGTGACATGAAATACTCCGAGATCGTGCGGGGACGCTGGACCGAGGCGACTGCGGACACAGCGACCTATCCCCGTCTTTCCGCCCAGTCCAATGAAAACAACTTCCGTGATTCGGACTTCTGGATGCGTGACGGAAACTGCTTCTCGCTGGACCGCCTGCAGTTGAGCTATCTGCTGCCTTCATCGCTGTTCGCCGGCTCCATAGTGAAGGACATCCGTGTATATCTCAGGGGTGACAACCTCTGGTTCATCTCCGAAGATGCCAAGTACCGCCAGACGGGATACTGGAACACGCGCAACGTGGCTCTGGGCCTTAACATATCATTTTGATAAAGAACCAAGAATATGAAATTTTTCAATAATATATGTCTGATCGCCGCAGCGGCATTCGCGCTGTGCTCCTGCAGCAACATGTTCACTCTGGAGGAGGACAACAATTACGACATCGGGGAAGTGAACGAAATTCCGGAAAGGGTCTTGGGCTTTCTCGACATAGCCTACACGGCTCTCCCGACTGACTATTCCTACACGGAGTGCGCCACGGACGATGCCGTGATGAACGAGTACAACAACGAGTATCACCGAATGGTAAACGGCGGCTGGGGCCCTACCTTTGACCCTCTGTCCGTCTGGGAGAATTCATACAAGGCCATTGACGGCATCAACCGCTTTTTCGAGATCCTGCCGCAGACCACCATTTCCAAGGACC
>DCMG01000114.1 GCA_002321335.1 Bacteroidales bacterium UBA1628
TGTGGAGATAGTCCTCGTTGTAGGTGTAGGATCCCGTTACCGTGCCGTTCATGAGCGGACTTGCCGCATAGAGCATGGCCTTGCCCAAAGCCGCATAGGCAGCACCCCTGGTGAAGCGGTCCTTGTTGGTTCCGTAGGTCATCTGTCCCGTGGGAGTGTCTTGCCAGTCATCCGGCAGAAGTTCCGCTGCGCGAAGCAGGTCCTCTTCTATTTTGTCAGAAGATTCGTGATAGTTCAGGCGCGGGTAACGCAGTTCCTCGTCAGGAGAGAGCGCTGTCGTAATGTAAGGCATTCCGCCCCAGATGCGGATGATGTTGAAATGCAGTATCCCCCTAAGCATCAGGGCCTGCCCCTCTATAAGCTTGCGCTGTTCTTCAATATTCACGTTCCCGTAAGGGGTTTTCAGCATGTCAAGGTGCTCCAGGGCAAGGTTGGCCTTGCGGATTCCGAGCCACCCGCCTTCCCAATAGCCGAGGTTGGTTTCACCATTGCTGCCTCCGCCCTTCCATGGGTCTATGTTGTACCTATTGTTGCCGCTCAAACCTTTATAGGCATAGAAGTAGGTCTGGTTGATGTCGTAGAACGTACGGTAATCATTGGTGATGTTGTCGATGTACCATGCCTTCGTCGACACCACATCATCGGCAAAATTGAAAGGACCTGTGGTTATAGGGTCATGCATGCAGTAGTAGGCATTCTCGATGAAGCCCTGGAACTTTTCGAATGAGCCGAAGATGTCCTCCTCGCTCAGGCCTGCGTCAGGGGACTTGTCCAGATAGTCGCTGCATGAGGCCACTGACAGGCAGGAAACTGACAAACAGATCAGTATCAGTGTTTTATATATACTCTTAATCATATCTTTCTCAATCAAATCTCATGTTTCAGAATGTGACGTTCAGACCGAAGCTGAATCTTTTCAGAGGAGGATAGGCGTTCGTGTAGTTGTACTCCTCACGCTCTTCGGGCATCTTGGACCAGAAGAACAGGTTGTGGCCTGCCGCAGTGAGTTTCAGGGACGACACGCGCAGTTTGCGAAGGATCTTGCCGGTGAACGTGTAGGAGAGTTCCGCACTTTTGAGACGCAGGTATGATCCGTCAAACCACATCCCGCGTGTCGAGGTGCCGCCGCCCAATGCATAAACCGCATCCGTATTTTCCGGAGTCCAATAATCCCACAACATCGGACTGGCGAAAGGCGCCAATGCGCTTTTTGTCATGGCTGTCCTACCATTGGAGAAGTAATTGTGGGAGATATTATAAACACCAAGAAATTGAACCTGAGCGCTGAAGCCCTTGTAGTCGAGACCTAGGAAGATGTTGTAGGTATTCTCGGGGTGCGAAGGATAGCCGTAAGGTATCTTGTCATTCTCATTGATGACTCCATCGGCATTATAATCAATGCTTACCGCGCTTCCAGGAAGTCTTGTCGTGTTATTTTCTCCACCTACCCGTCCGTAGACGTCATCCCAGCTCGTGATGAACTTGTCCTGATCGACATAAGTCTTGGGCTGATCGATCCTGAAGCCCTCGTTCTTCTGGTAGTCTGGTATAAGTTCCGGATCGTCCATGGATATGATCACTTCCTTTGCATGCGCGAAGGTATAGCGCAGCCATGGAGTCCATTCACCGAATGAACGGCGCAGAGTCACATCAAGTTCGAATCCACGGTTACGCACCTTGCCCAGATTCGCCGCCACTGGGGCAGCCCCGAAATATGCCGGGACGCTGTTCGCACGCTTGTCCGCAGACAAGAAGACCTTGTCCCTATTGTCCTGGAACAAATCAAAGGAACCGGCAATCAACTGGTTGAAGAAGGCGAACTCGATTCCGATGTTCTGCTTCGTGGAGACTTCCCACTGCAGATCCGGGTTGCCCACTTGAGACTCCTTATACTGAAGGTAGCTTGCTCCCTGAGAGTTGCCATAAGGGCCCTGGTAGATAGTTCCGAACACGCCCTTGGCGTTGTTGTCGCCGACAGCCCATGTGCTCATGTAGGCCCATCGCTGTGCCGCGAAATTGTCGCTTCCGACCTGTCCGATGGAATAGCGGAACTTAAATCTGTCGACAACCTTCCTCAATGGCTTGAAGAAAGGCTCTTCCGAAATCTGCCAGCCAAGACCCAACGATGGGAAAAATCCGAAGCGGTATTTTGCGGCGAACTTCTCCGACCCATTGTACGAGCCGTTGGCCTCCACAAAATAGCGGTTGTCAAATGCGTAGGTAAGTCTTCCCACCCAGTCTTCACGATAGTGGGGGAACTCGCTTCCGTCCGCCATCTGCTCGCGGCTCATAAGGGCGAGCGCCGTCACGTCATGTTTGCCGAAACTGCGGGCATAGTCCACCTGAGCCTTGTAATAGATGCGGCGTACGGTGCTGTTCACGGACAGTTCCTCACCACCGAACCAAGGCGGTGCGGGATAATAGTCCATATCGTTGTCGCCTGTAGGAGGATCATAGATCACCGAGCCCGTGTTTCTGTCGACTGCCTTGGAGAGCACGTTCGACCAGCCGAAGTTCCTTTCAGAGAGGAATCTAGTATCAAACGAGAATGTTCCCGACACGGAGAGCCCTTTGGTGATGAAGTCAAGTTTCTGCTTCAGGGTGACATCCGACATCATCTGGAAAGTATTCTTTTTCTGAAAATTAGTCGCGCCGGAAAGCACTGCAACAGGGTTTTTTTCCGTACCGCCATAAGGTTTGCCATAAGCACCGTCCTCATATTGTATCGGGAATATGGACGGTGACAGGCTGTAGAAGGCATTCCATATCTCACCATATTGTGTAGGCACCTCGTCCCTCATCCTGAAAGAGCCTGCAAGATTGACGCTGACAATTGTCGATGGCGTGAAGTTAAGGTCCACGTTCAGCCTTATGTTGTAGTGCTGGAATCCGAACTGTGGATTGAACGGCAGATTGTCATTATCTCCGGACTTCAACAGGTCGTCATCCTTCAAATAGGAGATGGCGGCAAAGTACTTGGCGAACTTGGTTCCGCCCGTCACGTTAAGGTCATACCTCTGCGTCATGGCGAAATCCTTGGTGATGGCATCAGGCCAGTTGATGTTAGGATAGAGATCGGCCTCGGTGCGCGAAGACGGATAACGGTATTTGTTGGTCTCTCCGACAGGGGAATAATAGCCCCAGCTTGCCTCGTCGTACGGGAGTGACTTCTCAACCAGTTCATTCTGATAACGATAGGTGTCGTAAGCATCCTGAAGGTCGGGCATATCACCAATCACCTTGAATGTGGCGTTGGCCGAGAACGAGACGCTTGCCCGTCCTTCCTTTCCACGCTTTGTGGTGACGAGGATCACGCCTTCCGCTCCCTTGACTCCGAACACGGCCGTAGCGGAGGCATCCTTCAGCACGGATATGCTTTCAATCTGTCCGGCATCGATGTCCGACATCTTACGCTCCACCCCGTCGATGAGCACCAGCGGCGAAGAGCCGTTCCAGGAGGAAAGTCCTCTGATGGTGATGGTCGGGTCATCGTTACCCGGCATATCGGACACGGTCTGGGTCGAAAGTCCGGGCATAAGTCCCGAAAGCATCTGCCCCACGTTGCCCTGAACGCCGGACCGCATCAACTGTTCCCCCTTTGCCTGCGCTATGGATCCGACGACGCTCTCCTTTTTCTGCGTGCCGTAACCCACCACGACCGTCTC
>DCMG01000004.1:0-1354 GCA_002321335.1 Bacteroidales bacterium UBA1628
GGCGGCAAGCTTGCCCAGGTCGTGAAGACCAAGGGTGATCTCGTCACCCTTCAGGTGTTCTCCGGCACCGAGGGCATTCCGACCAACGCTGAGGTCACATTCCTCGGTGAGCCTCCTACCCTAAAGGTAAGCGAGCAGCTCTCCGGACGTTTCTTCAACGCCTACGGAAAGCCTATCGATGGTGGCCCAGAGGTAGAAGGAGAGGAAAGAGAAATCGGTGGACCATCTGTGAATCCTTACAAGAGACGCCAGCCGTCCGAGCTTATCCCGACCGGTATCGCCGGCATCGACCTCAACAACACCATCGTGTCCGGACAGAAGATTCCGTTCTTCGCCGACTCCGACCAGCCTTACAACCAGGTTATGGCCGATGTGGCCCTAAGAGCCGATGTGGACAAAATCATCCTCGGCGGTATGGGTCTGTCAAACGATGACTACCTGTTCTTCCGTCAGGCATTCGAAAGCGCTGGAGCCCTTGACAGGATCATCTGCTTCGTCAACACAACCGAAGACCCGCCTGTAGAGCGTCTTCTGGTTCCTGACATGGCTCTTGCCGCCGCCGAGTACTTCGCGGTTGACAAGAACGAAAAGGTGCTTGTGCTCCTCACGGACATGACCCTCTACGCTGACGCGCTCTCGATTGTGTCCAACCGTATGGACCAGATTCCTTCCAAGGACTCCATGCCGGGCTCCCTCTATTCCGATCTCGCTAAGATCTACGAGAAGGCCGTGCAGCTTCCGACAGACGGTTCCATCACCATCATCGCCGTGACCACGCTGAACGATGGAGACATCACCCACGCCATCCCGGACAACACCGGTTACATCACCGAGGGACAGCTCTTCCTCCGCGCCGACGCCGACTCGGGAAAGATCATCATCGATCCGTTCCGTTCCCTTTCACGACTCAAGCAGAGGGTTCAGAACGTGAAGACGCGCGAGGACCACAGCCAGGTGATGAACGCCGGAGTGCGACTCTACGCTGACGCCCAGAACGCAAAGACCAAATTGGAGAACGGTTTCGACCTCTCCGACTACGACCACCGCTGCCTCGACTATGCGAAGGAATATGCCACCAGACTTCTCTCCATTGATGTCAACATCTCCATCACCGAGATGCTCGACACTGCTTGGGAGCTCTTCGGCAAGTACTTCACCAAGGCCGAGACCGGAATTAAGCAATCATTGATCGACAAATACTGGAAAGGTAAGTAATGCCTATCAAGTTTCAATACAACAAGACAGCGCTTAACACCCTGCAGAAGCAGCTCAAGATGCGTCAGAAGGCTCTCCCGACCTTGCAAAACAAGGAGAGTGCCTTGAGGCTTGAGGTGCGCAAGGCCAAGGACAAGAG
>DCMG01000004.1:1481-9368 GCA_002321335.1 Bacteroidales bacterium UBA1628
GGTCTGGTCTCAATCAAGGACATTGACCTAGTGACCGTGAAAGTCGCTGGAGTCAAGTGTCCTGAGCTAAAAAGCATTCAGTACGAGATCAGCCCGTTCAACACGTTCATCAAGCCAGCGTGGTACATTGACGGAGTTGCAATCCTCAAGGATCTTTCAAAACTCGGAATCGAGTCAGAGGTCTACGAGGAGAAGCGACGCATTCTCGACTTCCAAAGGAAGAAGACCACGCAAAAGGTGAACTTGTACGAAAAAGTCCAAATTCCTGGCTATCAAGAGGCCATACGCAAGATCAAGCGCTACATGGAAGACGAGGAGAACCTAAGCAAGGCCTCGTCCAAGATTGTAAAACAGCGTCACGCTGAAGAAGAATCAGAAGAAGTTATGGAGGAAAGCGGCAATGATTGAGAAAATGACTAAATACTCCTTCATTCTTCTAAGCGGGAAGAGTGAGGAATTCCTTAAGAATCTTCAAGAGCTGGGGCTTGTGGACATCACCAGATCTTCAAAACCGGTTGACGAGCACTCCGCTGCTCTCCTCTCGATGACAAACGAGCTGAAGAAGGCCGCCTCCAAGCTGGAATCCATAGACTACACGCATGATCCTGACTTCGAGAAGATTGAAGCCGAGGTGGATCCTGATGTCAAGTACGACAATCCACTTGATGGTTTCAAGGAATATTCCACCAGACTTGACACCCTCAGAAACGAACTTGCACAGGCCAGAAAGGATGTCGAAAGCAGAAGGCCATGGGGTTGCTACGACAAGTCCGCCTTAGATGCGCTCAAAGAAAAAGGCTACAAGGTTCGCTGGTACAATGTCTCCAAGAAGACCTATGACCCTTCATGGGCGAACATCTATCCTCTTCAGGAAGTGTTCGATGACGGGAAGAATGTCTGGTTTGTAACCATATCCGATGACCCGGAATATTCATTGCCTGTCGAGGAATGCACCGCACCAGAAGGGGACCTCCGGTTCGCTGAAAGGAAGGTCGCGACCCTGACGGAAAGCGTCATCTCATGCAAGGCAAGGCTTCTGGAGCTGAAGGAATATATTCCTGAAATTCTCAGCAAATGTGACGAGGATGTCGCTGACCTCCAGTTGTACCTCGCTGACGCGGGTGCGGGAAAGGCCGCTGATGACATGATCACCACCTTCATCGGCTTCGCTCCGGTGGAGAATGACGCGACACTCTGCGCTGAGTTCGACAAGATGGACATTGTCTATCTCAAGGAAGAGGCCGTCAAAGATGACAATCCGCCTATCAAGTTCAAGGAGAACAAGTTCGTGAAGATGTTCACGGTTCTGACCGACATGTACGGCCGCCCGGCCTACGATGAGTTCGACCCGACCCCGTGCATTTCCATATTCTTCACCCTCTTTTTCGCCATGTGTATGGGTGATGCAGGCTATGGTATAGCTCTCGCACTCATCGGACTTGCGATGAGGAAGGCCAAGGGCTTCATCGGCTCGATGGCCCCGCTCGTCACCACTCTCGGTGTAGCGACCATCGTCATGGGAACAGTGCTGCACACCTTCTTCGGAATGGACATCTCTACAGCAACATGGGTTCCTGATTGGCTTAAGTCCTGCATGATCAAGGGTACAGTGGCCGGATACGATGCGCAAATGCTGTTCTCAATCCTGATCGGTATAGTGCACATCAGCGTGGCCATGCTCTTGAAAACTGCCTACGCCATCAAGCGCAACGGATTCGTCAATTCGCTAGGCACCATCGGCTGGACACTCCTTATCGTGGGAGGCGTCATCATCGGAGGCTTCGCCCTCGCTGGTGTCATCGACTCGACCGTCACCAAATGGATAGTCATCGTGCTTGGAGTTGTTTCCGCTTTGGGAATATTCCTTTTCAACGACATCCACAGGAATCCGCTTGTGAACATCGGTTCAGGCCTCTACGAGACCTACAACACAGTCACCGGACTTCTTGGTGATGTGCTCAGTTACCTGCGTCTCTACGCTCTTGGACTCGCTGGCGGAATGCTCGGCAACGCATTCAACCAGCTTGGACTGTCAGTCTATGGAATAGACGTTCCTGGAGTGAACATCCTTTGCTTCGCCCTCATCGTCGGCTTCGGCCACATCCTGAACCTTGCGATGTGTTGCCTCGGAGCCTTCGTGCACCCTCTACGACTCAACTTCCTTGAGTTCTTCAAGAACAGCGGCTATGAAGGAACCGGAAAGGTCTACAGCCCACTGACAACAAACGATAATAAATAATAACAAAATAAACATCAAATCATTATGAACGAAATTTTAGGTTATCTCGGTCTGGGTCTCATGCTGGCCCTTTCTGGAATCGGCTCTTCCATCGGAACGACCATCGCTGGCAACGCTGCTGAAGGGGCCCTCAAGGTCAATCCTGAGAAGTCAGGAAACTACATGGTACTCTCAGCCCTTCCGGCCACCCAGGGTATCTACGGATTCGTGGCCTTCTTCATGTGGCTCGGCAAGGATTTCGCTGCTCAGGGTCCGCTCATGTTCGGTGTCGGAATCTCTGTAGGTCTTGTCTGCATGATCTCCGCCATCCGTCAGGGTATGGTCAGCGCCAATGGTATCGTCGGCATCAGCCAGGGACACGATGTGTTCACCAACACGCTGATCTACGCCGCCCTTCCTGAGTTCTACGCTATCCTTGGACTCGTCGGAGCCATCATGGCATAACACAGTCGCTTCGACAGGCTCAGCGACCGCCTTGATTGGTCGCTGAGCCTGTCGAAGCGCCCACATAACAAAAAACAGCACAACATGTCGCTGATAAAATCAATTTCCGGCATACGCGGAACTATTGGAGGAAAGCCCGGAGACGGGCTTTCTCCTATTGATATCGTAAAGTTCACCTACGCCTACTGCGCCACCCTGCCTTCAAGGAAGCCGCAGCCGAACGGAAGCAAGTACAAAATCGTTGTCGGCAAGGACGCTAGACTGTCCGGAGCCATGGTCGAAAACCTCGTCATCGGCTCTCTGATGGCCTGCGGAGTGGATGTCGTGAAGATCGGATTAGCCTCAACTCCAACCACCGAGATGGCAGTGACCTTCGCCAAGGCCGACGGAGGAATCATCCTTACAGCCTCCCACAACCCACGCCAGTGGAACGCCCTGAAGCTTCTCAACGAGCGTGGAGAGTTCCTTACCGCAGCAGAAGGACAGGCAATCCTTGACCTTGCCGAGACGGAGGACTTCAATTTCGCCGATGTGGACAATCTCGGCCACGTCACCGAGCACGACTACACTGACGAGCATCTGGACGCTGTCCTCGCTCTTGAGGCCGTGGACGCAAAGGCTATCAAAGACGCACATTTCAAGGTCGTTCTGGACGCGATCAACTCGGTCGGCGGAATCATCATGTCACGCCTTCTGGAAAGACTCGGAGTGGAGTGTGTCAAGCTCAACTGCGATCCGACCGGTGACTTCGCCCACAACCCTGAGCCGCTTCCGAAAAACCTCACGGACCTCAGCGAGACTGTGGTAAAAGAACATGCTGATCTTGGAATCTCCGTCGATCCTGACGTAGACCGTCTTGCGTTCATCTGCGAGAACGGCGAACCGTTTGTCGAGGAATATACCCTCGTCAGCGTGGCAAGCTACCTCTTCGAGAGAGCCGCCGCCATCGCCAAGAAGGAAGGCAAGACCCTTGCGGAAGTAACAGCTCCGTACAAACCGGCTTCCTGCTCGAACCTCTCCTCCAGCCGCGCCCTGCGGGATGTGACTGAGGGATATGGCGGTGAATATCACGCCGCGGCCGTAGGTGAGGTCAACGTCACCACGAAGATGCGAGAGACCGGAGCCCTTATCGGCGGAGAAGGCAACGGCGGAGTCATATACCCTGCAATTCACTACGGTCGTGATGCGATGGTCGGAGTGGCGCTGTTCCTTTCCAACCTCGCCCACAAGAATATGAAGGTGAGCGAGCTCAAGAAAACCTACCCTGAGTACCACATCGCGAAGAACAAGATCGAACTCAGCGACAAGGCGCTCATCGACAAGATTCTTGATGAGATGAAAAAGGAATATGCCTCCGAGGACATCAACGACATCGACGGCGTGAAGATCAGCTTCGAATCCAAGCGTCAGTGGGTTCACCTGCGCCGCTCGAACACCGAGCCGATCATCCGCATCTACTCCGAGGCCCCGACCCTCGCCGCCGCCGAAGCTCTCGCCAACGAGGTCATAGCTATTGCTAAGAAGGTAATTGATAACAAATAAAGAATATGTTTTCGTTTAGGACAACGGCGCTGGAGGATCAGCTGGACAAGGCGTTGATGGACGGGCGGGTCGGATGTTTCTGCACACAGAATTGCTGGGACACGGCTCGAGGAAGGTACATGTACGACCTGTTCACGGAACGTGGAAACCTCAAGGCTGTGTTCAGCCCTTTGGGGGCGGAACTGACTCCGGGAACAAACCATATATCCTTCGATGCTGAGGTGCTGAATGAGTTGGACGCCATTGTCGTGGAGATCCAGGATGCCGGGGCAAGGTACTTCAACTACACGAAGGACATGTTCCACCTGATGGAAGTGATTGCCGGAATTGAAAACTCGCCCTCTCTCTACATCGTGGACCACATCAACCCGGCAGGCAGAATCGTGGAAGGGTCAATGCCTACTGGAGACGTGGATCCGCACACTCCGAAAGTGGCTCACCGCCACGGTCTCACACTGGGAGAACTCTGTAATCTGTGGTACAACGAGATAGGAGCGGCATATCCTCTTCATGTCATCTCGGCACTCGCCAGCGACACGACAAGGCAGTTGCTCCCGTGGACTATAGCCCCTGCCTCCGACATCCCTGGGATGTTCACCTGCGAGATGTACAGCGGCGGAGGCCTCTGGAACAACACCACCATCACCCCTGCCATCGGAACGGCAAGGCCTTATGAATATCTCGGTTCTCCATTCATCCGTCACAACCGTCTGGAGATTCTCCCCGCCCCTGCCGGAGTCCTAATGCGCCCATGCACTTTCACCCCGTCCACAGGACGCTACGAAGGCCAGCGATGCAACGGCTACCAGATAATGCTCCAACCAGGCACTGAATATCATTCCCTGCTTCACACGCTTCAGTTGATGCGTTACTTCCTGGACAGATATTCCCAGTTCGAACTTCTTGATGGATTCGAATCGAAAATCGCCGATCCTGACATGATCAGCTACCTCAAGGGCGAAATCCCGTTCCAAGACCTCCGCGAGCATGTCAAGCTCGAGGAGCAGAAATGGATCCGCAAGGCCAAACGCTACAGTCTCTACGAAGACCAGCCGTACCGGATAAAATAAGACACTCGACAGCCAAAAGATTCCGGACTTTTCCACGTGAAAAGTCCGGAATCAACATATTCAGAAGGTGTTTTCAACCATACGCCTAAAACTGAGAGATTCATTGTTTCAGCTATTATTTTACAAAATAATTTGATTTTAATAAAAATGTTCGTACTTTTGTAAAGTTTCATGCAGTTAAAATAACGAAACTGCAAGAGTGGTTGCTTTCATTTAGTGGTTGCCAAAGGTATAACCTATTATACTGGTATGTTTAAGAAACTAGTACTCATCGCTCTGGTACTATACGGGAGTTGCCTTTCCGCACAGACCAGACAGGAAGTTCGGGATTCCGTGAAAATCTATTTTCAACAAGGGGAAACCGAGCTTGTGCCTTCTTTGAAAAGTAACCGGACAGCTTTGAACAGGATTGCTGACAGTCTGCGTACAAGTTACGCCGACTCTGTCTATCGGCTGAGAAAGATCCTTGTTGTCGGTGGAGCGTCTCCGGAAGGAAGTGTCAAACTCAACAAATACCTTTCAGAAGAGCGCGCCGCCGTTCTTTTCAACTACCTTTCACGCTATGGCGAATTGCCCGACTCGCTCAAGACAAACCGGTTCCTCGGACGCGACTGGAACGGGCTGATCCAGTTGGTCGAGGATGATCCTGATGTTCCGCATAAGGAAGCCACCCTTTACCTGCTGCGAAAGATCGCCAGAGAATCACAAGAAAACGGTGATGTCAAAGGCGACCACATCTTACGCCTGCAACAGTTCTGTGGCGGCGAGTCCTACAGATATATGTACAGAAAACTGTTTCCGGAACTCCGCGCATCCAGGCTATACCTCTCCTACGAAAAGGTATGGAATCCGGTAGGGGCTCTCACTCTGCAAGGGTTGCGTCTTGTTCCTCCGGCTGGCGAGCTGGTTCCGAACACTTATACCCCTACGCCTCCAGCCAAACCATTCTACATGGACATCCGGACCAATCTGCTCTACGATGCATTGCTCGTGCCTAACATCGGCGTGGAGTTCTACCTAGGCAGACGCTGGTCGGTTGTCGCCGACTGGATGTACGCCTGGTGGAAGACCGACAGGGAGCATTGGTACTGGCGCACATATGGAGGAGACCTGACCCTGCGAAAGTGGTTCGGAAAGGCATCCAAGAAGAAACCGCTCACCGGACACCACATCGGAGTTAACGGCCAGATATTCACCTATGACTTCGAGACAGGTGGCAAGGGCTACCTAGGCGGCAAGCCTGGAGCCACCCTCTGGGAAAAGATGAACTATGCGGTGGGCCTTGAATATGGATATTCAGTCCCTATCGCCCGCAGACTTAACCTTGATTTCTCGATTGACCTTGGCTACAGCGAGGGCACATATCACGAATATGAACCTGTCGATGACTGCTACGTTTGGCAGGCCACCAAGCAGAGACACTGGTTCGGACCTACCAAGGCCGAGGTTTCTCTGGTGTGGCTCATCGGCCGCGGCAACTACAACAGCAACAAAGGAGGCAGACGATGAAAAATTTATTACTGAATATGCTGGTGTGTGTGTTGGCCGCCGCCCTGTGCTCCTGCAACCACAAGGAATTGTGCTATCACCATCCTCACATAGCCTCGATAAAGGTTGAATTCAACTGGAAAGACGCACCTGAGGCCGATCCCGTCGGAATGTGCGCATTCTTCTACCCTATAGAGGGCGAGGTCGCCCCGATGCGTCGTTTCGACTTCCAGAACAAGGAAGGCGGCAAGATCGACATCCAGGTCGGCAAATACCGTGTCCTTTGCTATAACAACGACACTGAGATTGTGCTGATGCGCGGTACTGATAATTTCGACACGCACGAGGCCTATACCCGCAACTGCGACATCTTCGAGACCATCTACGGAAGTTCCGCGAGAAGCAGCGCCCCGAGAGCGGCCGGAGCTGAGGACGAGCGGGTGGTTCTCAGTCCGGACATGATGTGGGGATGCACCGCCTTTGACGTGGAGATCACCGACAATGGTGTCAGCTACATCTGCATTCCGGAATCAGAGAAGGATGAGTGGGTCGGCAAGCCCGCCGTGCAGACCGAGCGCGTCATCACACTATATCCTCATGAACTGATCTGCACCTACACCTACGAAATCCGCAATGTCAAAGGGCTCAGCCGCGTCTCCCAGATGTGCGGCTCGATCACGGGCATGGCTCCGTCACTGCTCTTCCATGACGAGTCACTCGGCAAAGAGTGCGTGACGGTACCTTTCGAGGCCCACGCCGGAGACGCCACGACTATCGTCGGCAAGTTCCTCACGTTCGGCCACAACGAGGAGAACAGCGAGGCTCACCGCATGCTGCTCTATGTCTGGATGGACAACGGCGAGAAATACTGCTACGGAACCGAAGGAGAACGGTTCAACGTGACCACACAAGTCAACACCGCGCCGGACAAGCGCCACGTGCACATCATCATCGACGGCCTTGACCTGCCCAAGCCGATCGGCGGAGGCAACATGGACGCGACAATTGATGACTGGAACGAAATCAACGAGGATATTCACATGTAATTATCTTATTAAGAATAACAATAGTATATTTTTTATTAATCTCACAGTTTAACAAAAA
>DCMG01000159.1:0-18201 GCA_002321335.1 Bacteroidales bacterium UBA1628
CCGCCTCGGCCATATTCACACATTTGGCGGCGACCTCCACCTCCCTGGTGGCGTCTATCTCCCTTATGAAGCGATGGCTGTCCGGGCTGTCACAATTGTCAACCACCGCGACCGGTGTGTCCGAAAGGATACCGTTCAGATAGACGACATTGTACAGAAGTGGATAGGCCAGTCCTGCCACAAGGAAAATCAGCAAGACTCCACTGTCTGAGAAAATCTGTCGGAATTCATGGCAGAATATGCCCCAGAAGTCCTTGATCCATGTTTTTGCGTATGAATTTCTCATGTCACTTAGTCTTTAGGGAAGTTCTGATGAATATAAGCCTTCTTCAGTCGTGTCAACCCGATGAGAGGCACGAGGATGAACAGAAGCAGATATATCGCCTGCTTCCACCATCCAGCGAACCCTGCACCGAAGAAGGCCTCCTGAACATAGAACTCATAGTAATGCCTCAACGGGAACGCGGCGGCTAACCCCTGAATGTAAGGTGGCATCGCCTCGATCGGAAGTGTAAAGCCTGAAAGCGAGAAGCCAAGCACACTGTAAAGGGCCCCGATACTCAAAGCCAACCTAGGCACCGGGAGCATCTCGATGATGAAGATAGCGATTGCTTCACTTGCGAAAATCATCAGGAATATTCCCAAGAACATGTTCCAGATCGATCCAGCCAACGGGAAATGCAGTTGATGGTACAGCAACAGGATAAGGATCAATCCTATCGCCGAGAAAGTCAGTGTCCAAACCAGCAACTTGCCGGCAAGGGCCGTCACGATGGAATTGCCCGAAGTCTGAAGCAAGTGACGGGAAGTACCGTATTTAAGCTCCGCTCCCAATGAATATATCAGGACGATTATCACTATCATCTCCAGCACTCCCGGCAGCAGGACACTGCTCAGGTAATAGTTGTAGTTGGTAGTGGTGTTGCCGATCTGATGCAGATCCACATTGACAGGCTGGATCATGCCCATGATCTGACTGTCATTGTAGCCCCTAGCCCTGAACGCCTCTCTCTGCACGGCTCCGTTGGTCAGGTTGACCATCGTAAGCAGATCCTTCCATGCCAACGCTCCACTGACGAAGTACAATCCGTTGACATAGAACGTGATCTTCGGCTGTCTGTTTGCCTGAATGTCATCATTCATTCCTACCGGAACGACACAAACCGCTGCAATCTTGCCTCTGTTCATGTCCTCTCTCGCAGCCGTAAACGAATCGTAGTGGATGACCTTGCCCAACTGGGTCGCATCCAATTGCTGGCAGAAATTCCGTGATGTTGAAGAATAATCGTAATCCACAAGACCGATCGGAACATCACTAGGCAGGCCAGCCTTCAGAAATGTCAGAAAGAATATGGCGCAGAACGCGATCACGCCTACGGAACCCAGAAGATAAAGCGGACGCTGCCGGATTATCCTGAGTTCGCGGCGCGCGACCGCAATTATTCTCTGCCAATTGTTGTTCATGATTCCTTATTTTACAATGGCGGACATGCCAGGACGGATTCCGTCAACCTTCACATCAGGGACAGCCCTTACCTCGAAAGTCTTGGCATCGTACATTCCGGTCTCCTTGGTCGCTTTCCATGTAGCGTAAGACTCACGGACAGCCACATAGTTGACGGTCGCAGGAACTTCCTTGCCATCAAGAGCCGGGATGATCACCGTGATCTTGTCACCCTGCTTCATGCCATGGAGATAATCTTCACGTACATTGAATGTGAACCAGATGTCGTTCAGATCTGTAACACTGGCAACTGGAGCGCCCTGACCTACAAGTTCACCAACCTTAGGGAAAACAGCAGAGATGATGCCGTCTGACGGAGATGTCAGGTACAACTCACCCAAATAGGACTCAACCTCCATCAACGCACCATTGGCTTGGTCAACAAGTGCCTGAGCGGCAGCCTTATCCTCCGCGCGCGCTCCGTTCACGGCCATGTCGTACTGACTCTTCGCGGCTTTAGTCTGAGCAACAGCAGCATCGTACTTAGCCTTGACCTCATCGTATTTCTGGGCGGCGATGACCTTCTGGTCATAAAGTTTCTGGATTCTCTCGAAAGACTTCTTCATCACGTCTTCCTGAACCAAGGCTGTCTGGTAAAGCTCATAGGCTCCGGCTATCTGCTCCTTACGAGCCCCGTTCTGAGCCTTCCTGCTCTGTGCGCTCACAGCGGCCTTCACGGCGTTTGCCTGGGCGAGTTTAGCGCGAACCTCCGGAGAATCGATGAACGCGACAGTGTCTCCCTTGTGAACCATCTGGCCTTCCTTGACATACATCTCCTCGATTCTGCCAGGAACCTTGCCGGAAACCCTGTATTCACTGGCCTCGGCCTCTCCCTGAATTACCAGTGGCTTTGGTTTTGAAACGAAATAGCCGATGATGGCTATCAGAAGAATGATCACGATAAGCGCCACAATGCCAATCACAAGATTGTAGCTTTTCTTTTCCTTTTCCATAATATTCTTAAATTTTTATTATTATCCCTTGATTACTTTGTCTGGGCGTGGTTGTTGCCCTCGGCCTTATTGAGGTTGGCGGCGAGCATCTGAAGCTCGATACCTGCGTCGATATATTCAGAATGGGCCTTGAGCCATGCGGTCTGGGCGGCGAGGGCGATGTTCGTCTCGATCACGCCTTCCTCGAAACCTACTGTCGCGGTGCGAAGATTCTCTTCGGCGCTCGCAAGGTTGTTCTGAGCCATCGTGAGTTTTTCGAACGCCTCACCTTCCTGCTTGCGGAGCTGGGTGACCTGAAGGTTGATCAGATTCTTGGCGTCCTCAAGCTGAGTCCTGTAAAGAGTCGCCTCCGCCTTGGCCTTACGTGTCTTGCTCAGAGCCTCGAAGCCATGAAATATAGGAATATTGACCATCACACCGGCATTGAAGAAGCCACCCCAGTCCTTTTGGAAGCCATTCTTCAGATTAGGGTTCGTCACTGAATATCCTGCCATCAAAGCGATCTTCGGCATCATGTCGGCTCTCGCCACCCTGACCTTTCCGTCGTAAATCTTAGAAGCGAGCTCAAGACTCTTTGTCTCAGGTCTGTCGGCATAGATCTGCTCAAGATCCTTCGCCGCACCCATCTGAGGGACAGGAATGTCTGAAAGAGTTTCGTCCGCAAGAACGATTTCCGTGTTGAGATCAAGGCCTATCTGTTTGCAAAGCAGCATCTTCGCAAGCGTCAAACCATTGTCGGACTTTGTCTTGAGCATATCCGCCTCGTTGGCCTTCACCTTTATCTGGAGAGCGTCGGACTCAGTCGCCACACCTTCCTTTACAGAGAGATCGACATCATGCTCCATCTTGTGAAGCAGGTCGGCATAAGCGTCCGCAAGTTTCTTCTTGTTCGCGATGGAGACAATCTGCCAATATGCCTGATCCACATCCACGATCACCTGTTGGTACTGCTGGTCATATTGGGTCTTTGACAGTTCCTCTGCCAATTTGGCAATATGATTGGCCGCCACAATCTTTCCACCCATGAAAACAGGCTGCTGAACAGTCACGGCACCAGCGAAAATATTCTGGAGATCTGGATGGAAGGCATCATCAATTTCTTTTCCCAAGGCATTGATGGTCTGAGATATGTCCGTCTGAGACAGAGTCCCGAGAACCGTCTGCCACATCGGACTGTTCATGTATTCAAGAGCCGCCGCAGGATTGGATTTGATGGCCGTCATCAGATTCTGGCTCAAAGTCTGAGCCTGAGAATGGATGAGCGTGCCCATATTCTGAAGCTTTTGGGAAGTGGCGTCGCTGACAAGGGCGATGTCATTGGCGTTGTAAATGTATGCGCCGGTGGCCGAGATGTTCGGAAGATAATTCGCGAACGCTATCTTGCGGTCGTAGCCGGCCATCTCGATCTTGGTTTCAGCCTGTTTCAAGGTCTTGTTGTTCTCGACCGCCATTTCACGGCACTGTTCCAGCGTCAGAGTCTGCTGGGCATTCATCGCCACGGGCGTCAAAGCCATAGCGACCAATGTTGAGATTTTGACAATGTACTTGTTCATATTCATAAATTCTTGTTTTCTTTTTTTGTGTCAAGCGGTATGAACCACTACAAATTAATTGCCAAATTTTACCATTAGTATGACCATTAGGATTCAACGATTATCAAAAGGTCGAATATTGCGAAATTTTGCAATAACAAGAATATTTTCTAATTTTGCCGTCGGACACTAAAAACATTTTATGACATGCCTGACTCTTTATTGAATATAGGCCTGAAGCAAATCAGGAAACTTGTCCCCGTCCAGAATGAAGTTCAGCTCGGAGATGACTTTTTCATCATGGATGTGAAGTACAGCGACAATCTTCAATTTCTGAAATATCCTTGCCGCAGCGATGCGTACATCGCGATTTTCTGCAAATCGGGAGGGCTGAACGTTGAAATCAACCTGCGCTCTTACTCAGTGAGCAAGGGGTCTTTGTTCGTGGGTACTCCAGGCAACATCATCAAGATCAACAAGTCGCCAATGAAGGACGCCAACGATTTCGAGTTCATCGTCGTGGCGATTTCAAAAGAGTATCTTTCCAGCATAAGTTTCGACTTTAAGAAAATTTTCGACGACAGGTTGAAATTGCTGACAGAGCCATGCGTCAAACTTGACGACAGGAATATCGCTTTCTGTTCCAGATATTTGGATCTTATCGGGGAGATACTGTCTACGGAAGTGCCAAACAAGAGGGAGGCTGTCGGATCGCTGATAGCATCGTTGTTCTATGTCCTTGGCGGGTTCATGGAAAACAGCGTGTCCAGAGCAGCGGAACAGCCGGGAGCGGCGGTCAACACAAGAGTCAAACTGGTCTTCGAGCATTTCATGGCATTGGTCACCGAACACCACACCTCGGAAAGGAACATGGCCTTCTATGCAAGCCATTTAGGATTGACTCCCAAATACTTGTCTAAACTCATCAAGCAAGTAAGCGGGAGGTCCGCGCCGGACTGGATTGACTCTTTCGTGATTCTGGAAGCCAAGAACATGCTCAAATACACAGACGACAGCATAAAGGAGATTGTGTTCAAACTGCATTTCCCTAATCCGTCCGTATTCTACAAGTTCTTCAAGGCGCACACCGGGATGACACCCAGTGAATACAGGAACGGGTGAATCTTCTTTCACGCTTTATGCAAAATCAAACGCAGACGTGCCTCAAAGCGGCATTTTGCGTCAATTTGTAAGCAAATGAGCATGCTTTGGTGAACGATTAATGCAAAAATCGTTTTAAAAAATTAACGAAATCCTTTGCATATTCAATAAATCTTGATACCTTTGTCCCTTGGACAGACAAAAGTTCTTTTTGTTGTCTATTTGTTAAGTTCGTTTTATATACACAGGCCGTCGCTTTGGGGAAAGCGGCGGCCTATCAGTTTTGCCTTGCGGCAAAACTGATAGGCCGCCTAAACCTTCACCCCCCAGTCCCTACGGGACAGCCCCTGGGGGCACGGGGAAAGGATTCCCCTAACCCCTTCGGTCGCTCCGCTCCCAAGCAGTGAGCAGCCTCTGAACATACCCAAATGCACATCTTCGTGCTCATGGTTTGTGAAACAGGTCACCTTGGGTCACATGGGGCAAGTGCGGGTGGGAGCCTTCCGAAGTGCCCGGAACAAAAAACAGTTCAACAACCTCTGCGGCTCGTAACCGGCAGATTCAATGAATGCAAAAGACCTCGCAGAAGATTTCTGCAAGGTCATTTTGCGGAGAGAACGAGATTCGAACTCGTGATACGGTTACCCGTATGCAGGTTTAGCAAACCTGTGGATTCAGCCACTCTCCCACCTCTCCGGATGTCCTGGCCGAATGGTCGTCAAACCTTTCGTCGCTATTTGGACTACAAAGATACAAATTTTTCTTGTTTTCCAAGAATCTTGTGAAAAATTAACACTGAAGTTTCAATGTCAGTGCCACAAAATCTTCCACACTCAAGCGCTCCGGACGCAAATCGAAGACCGGATCATGTATAAGATTCTGAGGAATCAACGGCTTGAGGGAGTTGCGGAGAGTCTTTCGGCGTTGGCCGAAAGCGGTCTTCACAACCGTACGGAAAAGTTTTTCATCGCAGCCCAATGACGTTCTCGAATTACGCGTGAGACGGATCACGGCGGACTGCACCTTAGGCGGCGGATTGAAGGCACCCGACCCCACCGTGAAAAGATATTCAATGTCATACCACGCCTGAAGGAAGACCGACAGGATGCCATAGGTCTTGGTGCCAGGCTTCTCGGCGATGCGCTCGGCGACCTCCTTCTGAATCATGCAGACCACTTCCGGGATGCGGTCACGGTGTTCAAGGATCTTGAAGAAAATCTGCGAAGAGATATTATAAGGGAAATTCCCGATGACGGAATATTTCCCATCGAATATGCCGTCAAGATCTATCTTCAAAAAGTCACCCTCAATCAGATTTTCCCCCAGCTTCGGGTAATGCTTTTTAAGATAGACGACTGACTCGCCATCAATCTCGACAACTTTCAACGCCAACTCCGGCCGTGGCAGCAAGTATTGTGTCAGAACACCCATACCGGGTCCGACCTCCAATGCCTGATGTCCCTCAAGGGCGGCGACTATGTTCTTCGCAATGCTCTGGTCAGTCAGAAAATGCTGACCGAGCGCCTTCTTAGCTCGTACTTCCATGATGGCAAAGATACGGAATATTCATCAATTCGAGTAAAAGAGATTTCGGATTGGATTTCTGACCGGTAAGGATTATCTTTGTCCTGAGCAAAACAAAAATCTGATGAAGAACGATCTGACACAGAGAATCGATGGATTTCTTGCGGAACTGTCCGAGAAAGCACGGTCATACTATTTCCCCGGGATAAGCGATGACATTCACACCAGAGGCGACGGTATATTCCTTAAATCGGCTGATGCATACCTCATGTGCAAAGGCTTGGCGGATATGTCAATGTCATACGGCAGTTTGTCTGACGAGCCGGAGGCGGAACAAGAGTTGTTTGACAAGCGGCTGCACGACGGAGATGTTCATGAATACAAGTCCATGAATGATTACCACGTTCCGAGAAAACGTGCGGCCATGTCGAGAAGCAGCAGATTGTTTTCTATCATTATTCCCAAGCAAAAAGTCGAAGAAGAACGTCCTGTTGACGATCTTGAACTCGACGACCGGACAAAGGCGATTATGGAAGAGTTCGACGCTTTGATGAACAAGTACGGGATCAGCGTTGAGGAGATGGAAATCCTGCTGGCCTGCAAGATTAGACTCAGTCGCTTGCATATTACCGCGAAGAAAGCGATTCTGTTGGAAGATTTTGATCAGACAGAGGTAAAGATGGACACGCTGACCAAGGCGGTGTTTCTCCTATACCTCAACCACCCGGAGGGAATCCGTTACAAGGAATTGTCTGATCATCAGCGGGAACTTGAGGAGATCTATTCATCAATCACCGGTCGGGAGGACCTTGACTGCATCCGGAAAAGTGTGGAGGGTCTGTGTGATCCGCTGAACAACTCCATCAACGAGAAGGTTTCGAAGGTGAAGAAGGCGTTCCGCGATGTGGTTAACGACAGGGTCGCGAAGTTCTATTACATCGACGGAGAGAAAGGGACGGCCAAGAGGATCGCTCTTGACCGTGACTATGTGCTTTGGGAATGATGGTTGGCTGAAATGGTCACTTCGGCAGGCTCAGTGACCACAAAACGAAGGTCGCTGAGCCTGTCGAAGCGGTCGAGACGCACCAGACGCATTCCTAACAGGCTTCTCTTCCGATTCTATACATCGGATTCTTCCGAGACACTGTCTTTCTCATCGGACGAGCCGGAAAAGAAGTCGGAGACATCGGCAAGAATGGATTTACCAAGGTGCATCCTTCTGGCAAAACCGGCCTGAGCCTTGCTGAACGACATGGACATGCAGAGCACTCCCTCCGGCGTGGCGTCGTAGTTCATGGCATTTTGAATATTCAGACCCCTCGCCACCTCGACGGCGTCCTGGTTGGCTCCTATGTAGGCGAACGTCCAGCCCTTCTTCCTTTGCTTCGCGACCAGATCCTTGACCGCCCTGCCTGAATATTCACAGGAGGAATTTTCCATGCCGTCCGTGATGATGGTCACGAGCACGCCGTCACCGGATTCCACCTTGCGGTCAAGTTCAGAGATGGCCTTCCCCATCGCATCGTAGAGCGGAGTGCATCCTCCTGGCTGATAATCTTTCTTCGTGAGATCCTTGACATCTCCGACAGGGACACCGTCGCGGCGGGTCTTGACCCCGTCCATCCCGTTCCCCTCGAATGTCACGATCGACACAAAATGCTCCTGTTCAGGATATTTCTCCTGATTCTGCCTGATGCCGTTGATAGTCTCATTGATTCCGCTGAGCGCCTGATTGTAGATCGAGCCCATCGAACCGCTCTCATCCAGAATGATGAGATTGTAAATCTTCATTGTCTTGTTCTCTTCCATAAATGAATATATTTGATTAGGTGAATTGTGTCCTACCTTGTTTCTGACGCAAAGGTAATCCTGATCCATCGCATCATCGCAACGTCTGCAAGGCTTGCAGAATTCCAACGTGTTTCGCAAACGATCACCGGCCAGCATTCACTTTCGTAGATTTACGCCAAAGGCAAACGGGCAAAAGGCTGATTTGCAGCGCGAAATCCGTCACTGCCATATTTTTGCAGTTAGAGGAGATATCTTTGCATCGTGAAAAGAGGTTACGGAATATGAAAATGGTTGAGACAAAAGAGAACAGTCCGCAGAAAACTTTGCTGGAGTGCCTGAGCGTGATTGTGGAGAAGACCGCTACTGAATCGGGCAACGAGAAGAAGTTCAATACAAACGTTTATGACGAGGCAAAGGACGAGATAGCTCAGGCAAGCATGGTTCTTGGCACTTCTGCCAGAGAGACGGTCATATTCGCCAGCATTCTGGAACTGAGTTCCAGACGCAGCATCGACACTGACGATGTGGCGGACGAGATGGGTATAACCTACGTCAAGTTCCTTACCTACGAGACCGAACTTCGCTCCCTGGAAGGAAAGAAACTGATAAGAAGGAACGACGACGGCGACATACTGGTTCCTACTTTCATCAAGTCATCGCTCGCTCAGAACAAAGCATACGAGAAAGAGGACTATTCGGGTCTGGACACCGCCGAGGTTCTCGAGCGCTTCAAGAGACTTTTCAAGATGAGGATGAAGGATGAGATCGGCGAGACAGACATGATGAACGAGCTCGATACGCTGATGACGGCCGAGACGAACAGCCTGTTTGTAATCGAATGCCGCAGGCTGGGATTCAACGGGGATGAGGGCAAGATGGGTTATAAAGACAGGATTCTGTTCTACTCGCTGGTATATTTCTACATATTCAACAATGATGACAACATTGGGTGGAATGATTTTGACGGCATTTTCGAATGCGCTTTCTGGAATCAGCGGATGATGAAGAACATTTTCAAGGAGAAGAGGCTGAAAATCGTCACCGAAGGAGTGATCGAGCCTGTCAACGAGGACGGAATCAAAAGCCCCGAATATTTCCACATCAGCAACAATGTGAAGGATGCCGTCTTCGCCGAAATCGGAGGAAGCGGGGCGGACAGCAATGGGTCAAACGGAATGAACACGGTCAGGCACACCGAGATCGTGGCCAAGAATCTGTTCTACAACAAGGAGAACAACGCCCAGATATCAAGGCTCAAGAGCCTGCTCGAGCAGGAAAGCTACAGGAAGACCTGCGAGAGGCTCAAAGACAGAGGATTGAGGAGCGGATTCACTTGTCTGTTCTACGGCTGTCCGGGAACAGGAAAGACCGAGACCGCTTACCAGTTGGCAAGGCAGACAGGGCGTGACATCATCCTCGTTAATGTTCCCGAGATCAAAAGTTGCTGGGTCGGAGAGTCGGAGAAGAACATCAAAGGCCTGTTCGATCAGTACCGCAAAATGGTGGAGAGATCCACTGTGGCTCCAATCCTGCTCTTCAACGAGGCCGACGCCATCTTCGGAATCCGTCAGGAAGGAGCCACACGTGCGGTGGACAAGATGGAGAACAGCATCCAGAACATCATTCTGCAGGAAATGGAGAGACTGGACGGAATCCTGATCGCCACAACCAACCTCACCACCAATCTGGACAAGGCATTCGAGAGAAGGTTCCTTTACAAAATCCGGTTCGACAGGCCTGACGAGAAGGTCAAGGAACAAATCTGGGCCTCGATGCTGCCGACCCTCAGCGAAGAGGACGCTCGGGAGTTAGCATACAGTTTCGACTTCAGCGGAGGGCAGATCGAGAACATAGTGCGCAAGAAAGAGATCAAGTTCATCATCGATGGCGTCGAGGCCGGCTTGGAAGAGATCCGGGACTACTGCCGTGAGGAGATGATCGAGGACGCGGAAAGGAACAGAAAGAAAATCGGATTCAGGTAGTGTATCACTGCCATATTATTTCAGGTCAAAAGATTATATTTGCAATCGATAAGTTCTGGGACAACGACTTGCGGCAACTTTGATATTAAGACGTTGTTTTGTCAAGACTTCAAAATATTCATGGACAATGGCAAAGAATTATTTCAAGAGATACATCTGGCTGGTCGATCTGATCAACCGGAGGGGACCGATCTCGTTCAGGGACATCAGTGACGCATGGAGGCGCAGTCCGCTGAACGAGACCGGCGATCCGCTGTCGGAAAGGACGTTCTTCAACCACAAGGACGCGATCGCAGGGATGTTCGGAATAGAGATTCTCAACGACAGAAGCCTCGGGTTCTACATCGGGCACACAGACGTCGGGAACGACGACACAGGTGACTGGATGCTTCACGCCCTGTGCATGAACAATGTGCTTCAGGAGAACTCAGACATGAAAGACCGGATCATTGTGGAGAAGATCCCGTCAAGCGAGAAATTCCTGACCGAGGTCATCAGCGCGATGCGTGACTCCAGAGTCATCAGTCTCTGCTACCAAAGTTTCCGCCGTCCGGAGCCGCACTGCTTCAATGTCAGCCCTTACTGCGTCAAGCACTTCAAACAAAGGTGGTACATGCTCGGGAACAGCGATCTTGGTTTACGAATATATTCATTGGACCGCTTCGTGGACATGGAGGAGTTGGAGGAAAGGTTCGTACTTCCGAAGGACTTCGATGCGGAGGAATATTTCCGTAACTACTTCGGCGTCATCATCGGGGAGGCTCCGGTGAATGTCAAGATCCGTGTCGTGCCTGATCAGGTCAAGTATTTCCGGTCATTACCTCTGCACGAGTCACAAAAAGAGACGGTACAAGAGGACGGAAGTTCGGTCTTCAGCTATCACATCGCGCCCACCTTCGATTTCGTGCAGGAGATCCTCTCGCATGGAGCGGACGTGGAGGTGCTGGAGTCGGCCGAATTACGGAAAAGGATTTCTGACGATGTCGTCGGAATGGCCGCGCGTTATGGGATTCATGTTGCCCGACAGGTCGCTGAGCCTGCCGAAGTGCCCCCGACAGGCTCAGGAATCTTACAATAAAGAGAATATTAATGACAGATTTTGCAGCTATTGATTTTGAGACGGCCAACGAATGCCCGAGCAGTGTCTGCTCCGTTGGCGTCGTGGTCGTCCGCGGAGGAGAGATCGTGGACAGTTTCTACAGCCTGATCCACCCCGAACCTGAATATTACCAATGGTTCTGCCGGCAGGTTCACGGCCTTGGACCAGAGGACACGGACGACGCTCCTGTGTTCCCATACGTCTGGGAAAAGATCGAGCCGCTCATCGAGGGGTTGCCCCTTGTGGCGCACAACAGCCCTTTCGATGAGGGCTGTCTGAAGAGCGTCTTCAAGGTCTACCAGATGGATTACCCTGACTATGAGTTTTTTGACACCCTTGCGGCCTCACGGCAACATTTCGGTTGCACTTTACCCAACCATCAGCTCCAGACAGTCGCTGCCGCCTGCGGGTACGACCTTCTTAACCACCACCATGCACTGGCCGATGCTGAGGCCTGCGCGGTGATCGCAATGAAGATATTGTAGTGACCTCTGGCCGACACCAAGACCGTGCTTTCTCACATCATGCGAGGCGTTGGCATATCAAAGTATGGTGAAACACAACTCTATGAATATCAATCATCAAGCCTTTTGCCTTTAGGATGATTCAGCCAAAGGGAATGCACTAACATATTCATTGACAAACATTTGTCGCCCACCCGCTCTGTATCAGGCGGTGGGTGACAATTTATTGATTAGCAATCATTTGAAGGGTCCTCTTTAGCGCAAAACGGCCCAAGGGAATGCGTTAGGATATTCATAGATAGCGAATTATTCTCCACTGCCACAATTTGGCATCGATCTGACGTAACTTTGCATCAACAAAACAAAACGAGTATGGAAAAGATCAATTTATGCGAGGGCGTGGTCGCCCAGATGATGGACACAGAGGCTTGGAGCAACATTTCAGGCAATTTCCCGTTCAGCGAGGCGCAGCTGGAGAAGTACACCGACAAGCTTGACTGGAAAGAAGTGTCGGGCAACACCAACATTTTCTGGACCAGCCAGATGCTCGAAAAGTTCAAGAGGAAGCTGGACTGGACAGCGCTCTCCCGTAGCGTCCAGGAGGAGAACGTCTCAGCGGAACTGCTGGAGAAGTTCAAGGACAACTGGAACTGGGAGGAGCTCTCGGACAACAGCTGTCTCACCCCTGAGCTCATCGACCAGTTTGCGGACTACATCAACTGGAAGGTCCTGATCAACAACTGGAGCTACTGTCAGAAGTTAGCCACCGAGGAGTTCGTCCGGAAATATTCCGACAGGATCCCGGCCTGCGACTTCAAGGACTCGCGGCTTTGGACGGAGCTGGTCGAACAGAAAGAGAAACAGATCAAGAAGCAGATCTGCCTATGCTAAAACTTGTTCTTCGTGGAGAACAACAATCTGTAACTCAACGAATAGACTGCACCTCCTCTCATTCACTAACGGTGGGAGGAGGTGCATTTATTATACTATCAAACAATCAATCAGCCGCCACGGCACGGCCACTATGAAAGACCGTCACTTCTCATCAACGTTTCAGAAATGCGTCAAGGATCGGTTGAAGGGTGTTCAGGTCCGGGACAAGGACCTGACGCGGTTTAGAACCGTTCTGAGGCCCGACGATTCCGGCAGCTTCCAATTGGTCCATAATGAGTCTCGCCTTTGCATAGCCTATGCCCAAATTGCGCTGCAGATCAGATGTGTATCCTCTCTGTGTGGTGACCACCATTTTTGCAGCCTCTTCAAAACGATCGTCGAGACAGTGCATGTCCACGCTTTCAGAGGTGGCATCTTCCACATGAGGAAGATAGTATGGGCTGTTGCAGCATTTCCCGTGACCTTTCTGTTCTCTGATGTACCTTGTGATGCCTTCAATCTCATCATCCATGTCCACAAAAGCACATTGGATGCGCTCTGAGTCTATACCGTCTGATAACAGCATATCTCCGCGTCCGATAAGATTTTCCGCTCCTGGACTGTCAAGGATTGTCTCGGAGTCTGTTCTGGATACAACCCGGAATGCGATTCGCATAGGGAAATTGCTCTTGATCACTCCGGATATGGCACCTGCAGACGGTCTCTCTGTGGCCAGAATCACGTGCAGTCCGGCAGCACGGCCTTTCTGTGCAAGGCGGACTATAGAGTTGGTTATGCTACGGCTGGCCGTTTTGGTCTCGTGGCAGCCCCACGGACTCATGGCGAAGTCTGAATATTCATCTACCACAACTACAAGGTATGGCATGAAGCGGTGACCTTTTTCCGGGTTGAGGTGCCCTGATTTGCATTTCTCGTTGTACAGGCGAATGTTGTTGACTCCTGCTTTGCTGAGCAGTTCGTACCTCTGGTCCATCTCTATGCAGAGAGAACGCAGGATCCTATCCGCGTCTTTCTGCGTCCTTACAATGGCGTTGTCCTGCTCATCCTCTTCTGAGCATGCGCCAGGAAGTACAGCCAGATAGTGTTTCACGAGCCTGGCGTATACGGAGAACACCACCAGCTTCGGATCAATGAACACAAACTTCAGTTCTGACGGGTGTTTGCTGTACAGTAGCGATGTGATGATTACGTTGATTCCTACTGACTTGCCCTGTTTTGTCGCCCCGGCGATGAGCAGATGAGGAGCTTTGGCCAGATCAAAGACCACAGCTTTGTTCCCGAATGTCTGTCCGATGGCCACCGGCAGTTCCGCCTCGCTGTTCCGGAACGCGTCATCGCTCAGAACCGAACGAATCGGAACCAACGCGCGGTGTTCATTGGCGATCTCGATGCCGATGGAGTCATCCAAGGTCATTACACGCACACCTTTCCAATGAAGGCCAAGCGCTGTTTCTGCCATAAGCCCCTTGACCTTTGAGCAACTTACTTTCCGCTCTGGATAGACCTTGTAAAGCGTCACCGCCGGCCCCGGCACGGCTTTGATGTCCTTAACCTGTACCTTGCCATTTCCGAGTGCATTCCTGACAGCATCTATTTTCCCGGCAATTTCTTCTTCTGGCACAACGTTACCGTCGGCGGCATATTCATTCAGCAACTCCAAAGGGGGCAGCTGATAGCCTATTGAGGTTATTTCTTTTCCCATATTGCTTAATATTAATACATTACAAACAATCTAATCATCCTGAATGAAACCGCTGCTTCCGGCAGTCTAAATCGTCAAGGCGTGAATATCCGACTTTGCAAAATCGTAAGCCTCACCTAAGACAGCCCCGTTGGAGAACACAGTTCCATTCCACTCCTCCATCACTCCCGCGGCTTTATGAATATGCCCGAACAGGTGAAGTCTGGGGCGAACCTGCATCACGCGTTGCCGCAGAAAGGGATCTCCGTAGTGGATCTCATCAGAAAGGTCAAGAATATCATAGGGCGGCTGATGGGTGACGAGGACGTCCGTGTCCGGAGGTATATTCATAAAATCTTCCGTACGCCGCGCCGCGGCATCCTCGAAAAACATCGGCACGCCATAGAACTTGACGCCATCGATCTGGACTCCGGAATTGCACAGGTAGTGGCAGTTCTCGTCCAGCCCCTCCAATCTCGCGCCCCGAAGGCAGAAGTCGTGGTTGCCGGCTATGAAGACCTTGTGTCTGTACGGCAGACCGCAGAACCATTCCATAAAGTCCAGCGCCTCCCCCTCGGTCCCCACCATCGTGAAGTCCCCCGAATGCACGATCACATCGCCCTCCGGCAACCCAGTCAGCAGCCGGTGCATGTTGTGGGTGTCTGAGATGTGGACTATTCTCATATTCCTCCATAATCTTTTCGCAAAGATAGGCCACCACGCTGCCATTTTACGGCAGTGGCGAGCCATCGGGTGCGAAAGTCTGAATATTCACAAAAACACTTCACTTACTCATTTGCTCAAATGCACGGAAGAACTTTGCCACCGCTTCCTCCTTTTATTTGACAAAAAAGATTAACTTTGTAATTATCAGCCCTGACGGCATGAAATCTGGGCTGGCGAATACAAAAAAAACAGACAGGAGGGGACTTTTATGTTATATCCAATCGGAATACAGAGCTTTTCCAACATCCGCGAGAGAGGGTTCGCCTATGTTGACAAGACGAGGTTGGTCTATCAGCTTGCCTCAACGGGAAAGTACTATTTCTTGAGCCGGCCACGCCGGTTTGGGAAGAGTCTGCTGGTGTCAACGCTGGAGGCTTACTTCAGCGGACAAAAAGAACTGTTCAAAGGATTGGACATCGAATCTCTTGAAAAGGACTGGACAGAATACCCTGTCCTTCACCTGGACTTCACGGGAAGCGGGTACACCTCGACATCCGATCTTGACGCGAACCTTGATTATTCGTTGCATAAATGGGAAGAACGGTATGGAATCAACAATGGATCCAAAGATTTCCCGACACGATTCAAGACTGTCATTGAAAAGGCGTACGAAAAAACGGGCAAAAGCGTTGTCATCCTTATCGATGAATATGAAAAGCCGATAATAGACAACCTCGACAATCCGGAGCTGATGGAGTCTTTCCGTAGGGAACTTCATGGGCTTTACAGCGTGATGAAAGGCGAGGACAGCATGATCAGGTTCGCATTTCTGACCGGAGTGACAAAACTCGGCAAGATGAGCATATTCAGTGGGCTGAACAACCTAAATGACATCTCGATGGACAATCGCTACGCAGACATTTGCGGAATCTCCGAGGCTGAACTCCGAAGTAATTTCAGCGAAAGTGTCGCAGAACTGGCCAAGGCGAACGATATGAATATTGATGAATGCTACCGCGAGTTGGCGATGATGTACGATGGTTACCATTTCTGCGAGGACAGCATCGGGATGTACAATCCATTCAGCCTACTGAACACGTTCTATTCCAATAGGTTCAGGAATTATTGGTACGAGACCGGCACTCCGTCTTTCCTTGTCCGTTATCTGAAGCAAGGCAACTACAATCTGGATAATATTTCCAAGAACGACGTTCCGATAGAGACTCTGACCGGTGCGAACTACAAAAGCCCAGCCCCAATAACCCTGATGTACCAAACCGGCTACTTGACAATCAAGCATTACGACAAGCGCTTCAACACCTACAATCTCGACTACCCGAACGAAGAGGTAAAAAGCGGCTTCCTCAATTCACTCAGCCAACTTTTCGCGCCAGCCTTGATCCAAGGAGAGCTCTCTGTCTATCAGTTCATCCGTGACATAGAGAGAGGTGACACGCAAAGTTTCATGAATCGCTTCACCACCTTCCTGTCGGGCAATGATTATGAGATTCAAGGCGATCTGGAACTCTATTTCCAGAATGTGATGTCCGTGATGCTCAAGATGATGGGGCTCTATGTCAAGACTGAATATCACACCTCGAACGGAAGGATTGACATCGTCTTCGACACCGACCGCTTTGTCTATATCATCGAGTTGAAGCGCGACCAATCACCGGAAACCGCCCTTCGACAAATCGAGGAAAAAGGCTACGACAAACCTTTCCTGAACTCCGGCAAACAGATAATCAAGCTCGGAATCAACTTCTCCTCCGCAACCCGCACCGTTGACGGCTGGGCTGTGGCGTGATCTTCTGGTCGCAATATCTCCGGTATAAACCTCTTTGGCCGGACATAATGGCCGAGTGTGGACGAATTGTCCGGCCGGAATGGTGTCCGGCCGGACAAATGGATGGATCTTACACTTCTTGTTCATCCTTACTCGTGACGATAAACGCCCTGATGCTGCCGTCAGTTATTCTGATGTCGGAAGATACCTTTATGACAGAACGCTTCAGGGGTCTTCCTGTGATCAGCAGTTCCTCAACAGCGGAACACAGAGAAGGGCTCACCTTGGCGGCATCCGAAGAAAAAAGCACGATCACCACACTGTCATATTCAGATTGCGGCAGGGGGCTGTATTTGAATATTGATTCACATAGGGTCGCTGGCCTATAGTCTACGTTGCCCGCCTGCTGGCGGAAGTTCGACTCGGTAATTGAATATGTTTCAAAAAGATATTCAAGATTGCGACGGTCAATGTCAGGGCTGAGAGCCAGCAGCCTTTGGATGCAGTCCTCAACCTTTGCCATTCTATCAAGGCGCTTGATCGACCGTTGCATACGCGCGTCACGCATACGCTTAGAGCGGTTTCTTCGCTGCTCGCGTTCGTGTATTCTATCAACGATATTCATAGACATAGCACCTTTGAAACATTCCTGCTTCTCTGCTCTGCCACGAGCGTACATACTGATTTTTCGTGAATATAGTTCCGATGCTCTCCTGGAATATTGGTTGTCCGGCCTTCCGAGATTTCCAATAAAAGAGGATTGTTCCTCCTGAGAAAAGCCGTAAAATGTCAGTTCCCAAAGAATATATGCGGCCAGAGCATTGTCATCCAATCGGATGCCTTCTTCTACTCGAATATCCAAATCGAGAAGGTTCTCCCAGACATCGTTGCATCCGCTCACCCCGATATAATGTTCCTCTTCGTCCCGGTAAACCTTGATCTCTCCATCGCCCCGTCCGGTCGGGCGGAGAAGATTCAGCTCATCGAAAGCCTCCCTGTAGGCATAGATGTCGGTTTCGACATCGTACACTTCCTTGAGCGTAGGTATCAGATCATCGAATGACACCTTGTGAAGCAGCTCGAATAATGTCATGGCATCTCATGTTTAATATCTTCGGCAAAGATGGCAAGCCTGACTGCAATTTTCCGGCAGTAATGAGAATGGGGTGACATTACGAAGTGAATAACTCCACCGTCATCCACTTTTACAAAAGTGATTTTATC
>DCMG01000159.1:18271-28997 GCA_002321335.1 Bacteroidales bacterium UBA1628
TCGCTTTTACAAAAGTGATTTTCCTAAAATATCCACAAAAAAAACGCTTGAAGAATTCATTAGCCAAAAAATGACAAAATCTTGGCTAAGGGCAACTGAACGGTATTGGCAGTACGGTTGAATATCTATTTCAAATAACTCAAAACAGTTTATAAATGTCAGACTCGTTCGTCTGTATGCCTACTGTAGATGTCCGGTGGCGCGGAGGTAGTCGGTGAGGGAGATGTGGTACTGGGTGACGGCTTCGACGAGGTTGCTTTTGGACTGGTGCCACTGGAAGCGGGCGGTCAGGTAGTCGGAAAGAGGGCACATCGAGGCGGAGTAACGGTTGGAGACCACACGGAAATTCTCTTCGGACTGGGCCAGGGCGTCTTTCGCGCAGGAAATCAACGCTCGGCTGTCACGCAGGTTTGTCTCGGCCTGACGGGCCTCAAGGGTCATCAGTTTCTCGTTCTTCTGATAGTCCAGGACAGCGTTGGAAACATCTGTCTTAGCCTTGCGGACTTTGTTGTAGCCTTCTCCCCAATGGAAGATCGGGATGGAAAGGGACAGCATCGCCGCGCACATTCCTTTCTGGAGTTTCTGCTCGTACGGAACGTAGGTACCGTTGCCGGCATCCACCATGGAACTCAGCTTGATGTTGCCGTAGTTCATGTAGGCGCCCACAACGGCAAGCGAAGGGAGGTACTCCCCTCTTGTCATCCGGACTTGGTTCTTGGCCACATCAATCTGAGCCTGAAGAAGTTTGAGTTCCGGCCTTGACTCTACTGACAAGGACGTGACATCCTCTGAAAGACAAGACTCGACATCGGACAGGAAAGCGTCACCGGTGACTATCCGTGTGTCGAACGGAACACCGACCACACGGCACAGGGCCATGCGGCAGAGTTCCACTCCTCCGGCCACTTTCTGCAACTGGTACTCGACCTCCGAACGTTTTGCCTTCACGGTCAACAGATCTGCGTCAGTGGCCATCCCGGCTCCGGCAGAGACAGAGACCTGTGACAGAAGGGTGTCCATCTGAGCCTTAAGTTCCTCGACCATCCGCATCTTCTCCTGAACGGAGACGTAGGTCCAGTAGGCGTTGTCGGCATCGGAGATGACTTCCGCACGGGTCATGCGCATCTTCTGACCGGCAGCCTCCTCGCCTATCTTGGACATTTTCTTGCCGGTCACAATCCGGCCACCGGCATAAAGAGGCTGGGTAAGCGTGATCCCGGCCATGTACGTGCCCTTCATGATAAGGTCCATTCCGCTCATGCTCTGGTTCGGGGTCACGTATATTCCAGAACCATTGGCATCCACGGAAGGGAGAAAGGCGGACGTGGCGACCTTGCTGTCAAGCCGAGACTTAAAGATTTCATTCTCAGCCTTCTGAATATCCTCGCTGCTCTCAAGGGCCATCTCACGGCAAGTTTTCTGGTCAAGGATCAAGGGTGCTTGCGCGGAGGCGGAGGCACAAAGAGACAGGGACAGCGCCAGAGCGAGCATATTCATAGATAACGTCTTCATATTCATTGAATTATTTGGCAATATGGTAGAAAGTGGAATAGAGGACCGGCAGCAGGACAAGGGTGATCAGCGTGCCGACAGCGAGCCCCGCCATGATGCAGACGGCCATCGCTCCGTACATCGGGTCGCCGAGCAGAGGGACCATGCCGACGATGGTGGTCAACGAAGCCATAAGCACCGGACGCACCCTTGACACGGTCGCCTCTATGACGGCTTTGTAAGGTGAGAATCCCTCCTCGCTTTGAAGCCGCGCGATCTCGTCCACAAGCACGATGGCATTCTTGACCATCATCCCGATCAGGCCTATCATTCCGATCATCGCCATGAAGGTGAACGGCTGCCCGGTGATCAGAAGCGCCGGTGTGATTCCGCAGATCACGAACGGGAAGCAGATTATGATGAGGGCCACCTTCTTCCATGTTCCGAACAGAAGCAGCAGGATTCCAAGCATCAGCATCAAAGTCAGAGGCAAGTACTTGAACACATTGGCCATAGCCTCGTTCTGGACTCCCATGTCCCCGATCCATCTCATTGAATATCCTTCCGGAAGGTCGATGGCCTCGATTGACTTGCGGATCGAGGAGACCACTTTCGCGGCGGTCGCGTCCGGGTTGTCCAGATCCGGGTCACATTCGGCCTCGATCGCCCGGCGGCCATTCAGCCTGCGCACAACACTTTCCTCCGGACAGAGACTCACGCTGTCCGCCACAGAGGCAAGTGGCACGCTCCGGAAAATCCTGTCCTGAATGTCATCTCCCAACTTGCCGGAAGCCAATGCGCCACGCAATTGATCATCAGGGATATGCATGTTCATCATACTCCACACGGGAATGTCCTTCATCGCCTGAATTCTCGATCCGTCAGAGTTCCTGACCTTAAGATCGACAAGCACCATCCTGTCCTGATTGTTCAGGACTCCGACCGGCATTCCGTCCCCGGCGGCCAAAACGGCATTGCCCACATCACCTCTGGAGACTCCGCTGCGAAGGGCGTTCAACTGATTGAAAGACACCACATAGGATTTCCCCATCGGTTTCCAGTCATTCTCGACAGAGTACTTGTCCACATAAGGACTTGAGCGCATTATCTCCTCAGCCTGGGCGCTAAGGTCGCGAAGTACAGCCGGATCAGGGCCGGTGAACTCCACCTCAACGGTGTGGGAGGTGCTTATCGAGAAATTGTACTTTCTGATTCTGATGTAAGCCTCCGGGAAGGCGTCACGGAAGCGTCTGCGCACCTCCGGGATGACCTTCAACACATCCTTGTAGTTCTGGCAATCCAGCATCAACTCTCCGTAGCAGTCGCCTCCAGAGGTCATCGGCCTCACAAGGCAATAGTGGGCCGGGGCGCTGCCCTGGCTGGCGGAGACCCTGGTGATCTCCGGGGTGTCCTTGAGCATCCCGCGCATTTCCTCAAGATTGTCCCGGACAGTCTCAGGAGAAGTCTGAGCCGGGAAGAAACACTCCACGACAAACTGATTGTAGTCGAAATCAGGGAAGAACAGATTCTTGACCTTGAGCATCCCAAGGGCACAGACCACGAGCAGGGCCACAGCAGCGCACACGGTTGTCTTCTTGTAGGCGACCAATGTGGAGACCACCTTTCTTATGGCCCGGTGGACCGGAGAGTTCATGACCCCGGTGTCTTTGCCGTCTCCGTCCTTGTAATGTCTTGGCAGCCAAGACTTGGCGCAGAACGGCACCTGGACGAGCGCCAGAAGCCAGCTGGCCATGAGGCTGACACAAAGCACGAGGAAAAGATCGCTGGCATATTCCCCGGCAGTGTCAGGAGACAGATAGACGCTGATGAACGTTATGGCCGCGATCACGGTGGCTCCAAGAAGCGGCACAGCCGTGTTCTGGCCTATTCTGTAGAGGTAGGTCTTCGGGCCGAGGCCACGCTTCTTGTCAACCAGAATGCCGTCCATGATCACCACCGCATTGTCCACAAGCATTCCCATCGCGATGATGAACGCTCCCAGTGAGATTCTCTGCAATGTCGTGCCCATCACCAGCAGGATCGGGAAAGACACCGCCACCGTCAGCACAAGGCCGAAACCGATTATCACTCCACTGCGGAAGCCCATGGCGAACACCAGCACGAGAATGACAATCAGCACCGATTCAAGAAGATTGAGCATGAAGGAGCTGATGGCGGACTTTACCTTGTCAGGTTGAAAGAATATCTTCTCAAGCGTCATCCCTGCCGGAAGATCCTTCTCGATCACGGCAAGGGAAGCCTCGACCGCATTACCGACATCAGGCACGATGGCATCGTCTTCCATCGCAGCGCAGATCGCCACAGCCGGACGCCCGTCCACAAAAAAGCCGTTGCGCTGTGGTTCTGAATATTCACGAGCCACCGTCGCCACATCTCCCAGCCGCACGACCTTCCCATCAACGGTGGAGATGACAAGATTCCGGACATCGACCTCATTTCTGACAGCATTGTCCACCCGCACAGCGATCCTGTCCTCCGATGAGGCCACCGTGCCTGCGTCCACACTCTTGCACGCTCCCTGAAGCGCCATCATCACCTGCGTGGGAATCAGACCGTTACGGGCGATTCTTTCCTTGGAGAGGGTCACGCTGATCACCTCGTCCCGGACCCCGACCACATTGACCCGCTTGACACCTTTCACATCCATGATCGCCCGGCTGACATACTTGGCGTATCTGTTCAGATCGGAATAGTCATAACCGTCCCCGTAGAGGGCATAGAATATTCCGTAAGTGTCTGTCATGTCGTCTATCACGATCGGAGTCCGGCAATCCTGAGGAAGATAGACAGAAACATCGTTCACCTTGCGGCGAAGCAGGTCAAAATGCTCCTGAAGCTTGTCGTTGAGAACCGTCATCTTGAACTCCACGGTGATCATCGCGACTCCGTTCTGGCATTCCGTCTTGACCTTGTTCACGTCCGGGAGAGCCCTCAGAGCGTCCTCCATCCTGATGGCCGCCTTCAACTCGACATCATGGGCGCTGGCACCCGGATAAGAGATCACGACCATCGCCTGTTTCGCGCAGATGGCCGGGTCCTCCAGTTTCGGCATGCTCAGGAAAGCAAGCACACCAGCCACCAGGATCGCAGCGACCATCGACCAGAAGATGACCGGCCTCTTGATGAAATATTCAGTCAACTTCCTCATAGCAGGCCTCCGACATTAGACTCCGGCTGCCTGCCGAGGATCCTTACCTTCTCTCCCTGCTTTAAGGTAGCGGCTCCCGCACAGATGACTTCCGTCCCGGAGGCGACTCCGCTGACAAGCACTTTGTCAGCATGGTCTGTGGCGGAGACTGTCACGTCAGCCCTGACAAGCGTGGAATCGTTCCCGACAGTCCAGACAAAGGCTTGAGCCCCGTCGTAACGCACAGCCGCGAGAGGCAGTGTCAGCCCAGAGACTCCAGTCTCTTTATCGCCCCTGTCAATGAGCACCTCCACATTGGTTCCAGGCAGGAGGTCAGCGCTTTGGGTTCCCGAACACCTCAACGTCAGCCTGTAGAGCTGGTTCCCGTCAGCCTTAGGAGCGACGCTCACCAAGGACAATGGTACGGAAAAGCCTTGCGGAGTACTGCAAGTGAACGACTTGAATGTCTCTTTCAAACGATACTCCGAGACCGGAATGTCCACCAGAACCTCGACTTTCGAGACATCCATCATCGCAAACACAGGAGTCCCCGCGTCCACCATCTCGGAAGCCGCGAAATTCACAGCCTTGATGTAGCCGGAGACTGGAGCGTAAAGTTTTGTGTAGGCAACCTTGTTCTGGTTCAGCCTCAATTGGATTCCCAACTGCGTCAGACCGGCCTTGGCCTTCTCATAGTCATTGGCCGAAAGGCTCTTCTTCTCGAAGAGTTCCCTGAGCCTGCCGACCTCGTCAGACAACTGGTCGTACTGGACCTGAAGCGCCTCCAATCCAAGTTTGTAATCCTTGTCGTCCAGCCTGGAGAGCAACTGACCCACGCGGACATAATCCCCTTCCTTGACATTCACACTCTCGATCTGACCTGCGGTCTTGAAAGCCACATTGATGGAACTCGCCTCCTTGACAACTCCAGGATAGGATGACACCAATCCAGCTCCGACCTCTTCGACACGGACTGTTTTCACGGTGCGGACCGATGGAGTGGCCGGCTTTCCTTTCACCGCGCATCCGCAAAGGATGGCCGGAACCGCCAGCAATAAGAATAATAACGGACTCTTTCTCATGATATTCTAGATTTTCAAGCGGCAAATTTCAGCATTCCGCCCAGAATCCCGTTATTCTCAAATCCCGCAATATTGTTCAATAGTTCGACATTTCCACGATTGTTGGCACGAATAGAGCAAAATAATGTCCAATTAATGACTACCTTTGTCAGCATGGACAACGACAACATAATCCGGACGCTTGGTCTGATGACAATCTCCGCCATCGGCCAAGGAAGTGCCATCGGCAAGGATCTGATCATCGCGGACACCGAAGACGGGAATGATGTGCTTGACACAGAGGAGGTCAGGCCACTTGTGAAATCGGAGCATCCCTACAAGCTTGAGGCGGCCCTGTGCCTCGTCTGCAAGGGCGGCTCGATGAAAGTGCGGATCAATCTGATTGAATATTCCATCGCATCGAACGATTTGATGGTCACGATGCCGGGAGAAATAGTGCAGTGTCTGGAGATCTCCCCGGACTGCAGGCTTACGCTCATAGGGTTCTCCGACAAGTACTATTACCCGATAACCAGCGGTGAGCAGTTAAACACGATGTCATCATTTTTTGCCCAGAGACCCGTGAATCACCTTGACGATGAAAAAGTCAGCGACCTGCTCTCGATAATCGGAATAATGAGAAGAAGGCTCTCCAATCCCGCGACCCGTGAGAAGGAACTGATCATCAAAGGCTACATCAACGCCCTGATCATCGAGGCCTACGAACTGATCAGCGACATCCTGACAAACACCCCAAAAATCAACCGGACCAGAGGCGAGATCATCTATTCCGACTTCATGTCCCTCCTGCAACGGCACTACACCTCGGAGCGCTCCGTCACCTTCTACGCCTCCAAGCTGTGCATCTCTCCCAAGTACCTCTCACAGACCATCATCGAGCAAAGCGGAAAACCAGCGACAGAATGGATCAAGGAATATGTCCTTCTGGAGGCCAAGGCTCTTCTCGGCACGCATCGCTACTCAGTGCAGGAGATCAGCGACCGCCTCAACTTCGCCAACCAGTCCTTCTTCGGCACATGGTTCAAAAAAGCCGTAGGACTCTCCCCACGCCAGTACCAGCAAAATCCTTCGTGGCGGCCAAATAGCTTACAATCAAACAAATAAGCAATTACCTTCAGCGGAAACCAACCAAAGACAATTACCTATTTCTTTGAATATCAAAGCGTTTCCAGACACGGCCATCCATCGTTCGTTCTCGGGTGCAGGCTTTTACTTTTAGCACGCCAGTCATGAAGTCTGGGGGCATCTGGGGGCAATGTCTCAAGTATGGCACCCCAACCAAGACGATTGGCTGATTCCGGGGGCAAAAACCCCAGTTTCGCACCCTGACCAAGGTAGTCGGCAAACTTCGGTGGCAGACAGATGCGATTCGCACCCGGTAACTTTCAAGAAGGGACTTTACACGTCACTTGACATAGTAGCCAGACTGAAGTTCAAGCGTCTCTCCCCTCTTGACGGTGATGTTTTTCCCGGTGTATGAAGTGCCACCAAGTTTGTACTGGACAACATAGGTACCCTCCGGAAGGGTTGTCTCGTAGCACTCCTGATAGGAGTAGGCACTGCCTGACGGATCGAAATGATAGCTTTTAGGGTCACTCAGGCTCTTTGAGTCAATGAAGACGATGTCTGTCATAAACTTTCCTTTCTCGCTGTTGACAAACTTGACATTGCCGCAAGGGACTCTGTTAGGCACAGGCAGGTCTATGAAAAACTCTTCAGACTTGATAGACCAGTCCTTGACACCTGGCAATTTACCCGGAACATCAGAGAATATGCTCTTATATTTCATGTCGCTCAATGTCACCTTCATCCGGTAGCGGGTGGCCGCGTCAGACTCCGCAGTGTTCTCGACACTCCAGACCCAGCCGCAATGGAAATCAAAAGTTGACCGGGAGATCGCAGGAGGCTGAGTGTTGATGAGCTCCGGAAGATTCTTTATCTCCAACTTATAGTTGATGCCACCGTCCTTCGAATTGTCAATGATTGACAAATCTCTGATCTCACGGGTTCTGGAACTGCTGAAGTTGCAGCCCGAACTCAGGGAAAGTCCCGCTCCGGCAGCGCCTCCCGACAAACCGGCGTCAAAAGACCATGTCACTCCGGATGTGTAAGTCTGAGAGTTTATCGTGGTCGAAGGAGACGGAACCTGATTGAAACGGACCGGAACAGAATTGCCTTTGTCATCGACCAGTGAGATTTCAACACGGTAGCCGGTCAAGAAAAAGCCCATGAAATCACCCGTCCAGTCAGGCGGTATCGTCTTCCTGAACATGCCCAGATACATTCCGTCAGAAGCAACCGAGAATGTGGCGTCGACAATGTAGAAATCCCCGATGTAATTGCTCTTGGTCGACCTGAACGCATACAGCGGGATGATTGAATAGTACTGCTCAAAGCGTCCGTTGCCCGTCAATCTGAGTTCGTTCTTCCTGTACTTGTAGATCAGGGCCTTGTCTATTTTATAGTCATGGGACGAGTACAGATGAATGGATTGAAGCAAATCCTCGCCTGCCGTGTTCGCGGAATTAGCATCTCCAACCCACGACACAAGTCCGTTAAGGTTTGTCGGCGGGAAATCGTCCATCGTGAAGACTTTCCCGCTCCTGTGGAACGCAGCAAACAGGCAGTCGTCAAGTGTCTCCGCGGACAGGAATCCGATGTTCCGCTGCGAAAGAACCGACAACAAAGTCGAGGTCGGGGAAACCACAATCACCGCCGCCCCGCGTTGGTAAGCATTCCAAATCTCGTCATCCTTGATGTCCTTCTCGCTGACAAAAACCACCTTGGCCTCATCGCACGAGACCTTCTTCCCGGTGAATCTTGAATATATCAACTCAAGAATGTCATCCTCCAGTTCAGACCAGACACAATAATCCAGGTCAGATGTGTGGTTCTCCTCGATGACGCCCGGTTCCGGTTCAGGATCAGGATCCAAATCTGATTTCCCTCCGCAGGATGCCGACAGACCGAAGGCCGCGCAAAGCGCAAGTATATTCAACAAATCAATTATTCTTCTCATAATCATCTTTCATTCAGATAGTTCATGAATATATTCATTGGTTTACTTGAATCCGTAGCCGGTTGAAAGTTTCACCGTTCCGCCTGTCGTCACCCTTATGAGCCCGGTATATTTCCGGGTCTTGGTCTTTCCGTCCGTTCCCTTGATGTCGCATTGGAGTTCATAGTCTCCAGCAACCAGGAACATGGAGCAGGTGCGGCCTTGGCCATAAACGCTTTCGTCATGGTAGCTGCCGGTTTCAGGGTAGCTCTTGTTGTACAACCTGACATTGGTAACGAATGTGCCTTCCTCGGTGTTTGTAAGGTCAAATTTCCCGGTCGGAGCCCTGTTCGGCATCGGAAGGTCAAGGGTGACGGAATGCTGCTTCTGAACAAACTCAAGATCGTGGTAGTTAACGCTTCCCGAGTAGAAATAAGACGCGCCATAGACAAGATTGTAAAGGTCGATCATGACCCTGTACTTGGTCTTCACATCGTAGTCTCCCGCAGGAACGGCCCACACCCATTGGCTGTAGAAACTGATGGTCGAAGTCGAGACAAGAGGCGGGTTCGTGATTTTATTGGACTTGAAGCGAGGAAGATTGTTGATCACGTAGTCATAGCCTACCGTAGGTCCCTCATGTCTGCTCAGCACATCACAGTCGCTGATCGTACGGGAATTGCTTGAGGAGATGGAGAACCCCGTGGTCGAGGAAATCAGCGGAGACGTGCCACCCGTGATTCCTCCTCCGATTGAAAAGTTCCAACCCGTCGTGTAACTTGTAGACCCGATGACCGTCTCTGGTGACGGCACCTGCACAAAACGTCCGACGGGAGAGCCAGAAGTGTTGATTATGGTGAAGTTAGAACTGAGCGACTTGAGATAGAATCCACAGATTCTTGCGTTGACCGCTCCGTGCTTCTTTGAGAAATTCCCGGTGTACATCTTCCCGGAGGCGATGGAGACGGTGGAGGAGACAAGGTAATAGTCCGTTGCTTCAGAGTCGCTCCCCTTGAATCCGTGCATCGGGGTGACTTTCAGCTGGACATCAATCGCGTAATCACCTTCAAGATAATCATGTCCGGACGCCACCACATTCGTTATCTTCTCCCTGACGTGATCAGAATGCGTCGTGCAGAGGCTTGATTCTTCCCAAAATGACGACGGATCGAAGTTACCGGTTGATTTCTGCAAGGTGCTGTTTGTCCAAGAGACAAGACCGTTAAGACATTCGTCCACATCCATTCCCTCTGAAGGGTTGTTCACGACACATTGCCCGGCACGGCCTTGTTGGAAGGCCACACACAGGTAGTCCCCGGCTTCCACACCAAGTTGGTCAAGGACATACGATGACGGTTTGCAGACAATCACAATGCGATCTTTGCGGACATTCAGCGCGGAGCAGCCGGCCATGTCCGTGACAATCACCAAGGCGTTGTCCGCTGAAGACGCGGTTTCCTTAAGACGGCCTTTGACCGCAGCGGTGAATTCCCCCGGAAGACCAGAAGTCACATAAGCCGGAAAAGAAATCTTCTCGTCACTCGCTATGGATGACGGATCACGATAATCTCCCTCGATAATCACTTCGTCACCATAGTCTGTATTGTCCTTAGAGCAAGAAACCGGTAGAAGGACGAGTGCCAGCAGACACACCGGCATAGCCAGATTGACGGGCAGAGAGTGTTTCATATTCTTCTATAGGTTGTAAGGAATTCTGCGTTTGTAGTCCTTGTCCACACAGATAGTCGCTGTCTTCTTGGTAAGATTATAGACAACAGACCATTGCGTGTTGCTTGTGATGTCACCTCCCTCGGAATTCAAGTCCGTGTGCACGTCATCAAGCAGAGACATACACTCATCCTCAGTCATCACACGGTTCTTCTTTTCCAAAGTCTCGTGGAGTTTGTCGTAACGTTCCCTTCCACCGCCGACATTCTGCCACCCCTCGGACAGATAGAAGTTGGTGACGTGATCGGTGTCAAGCAGATTCATCGACCAATCCTTTGC
>DCMG01000159.1:29086-32108 GCA_002321335.1 Bacteroidales bacterium UBA1628
ACACTCTTGCCGCTTGCGTCGGCTATCAGGAAATGATAGTTCGAATCCGAGTTCTCACCATCCGCGAAAAAGTTGTGGGACCGGAAAACCTCCACCGCCTCGTCAACACTTGTACAGCCGTCCAGAGCCAACCGGATAGCCAAAGTCGGCACGATGTCGCTCTTCTTCGAATCGTGCTGCACCGCCCCACCGGTTCCGCGAAGGGACAGCACACCAATGAACAGTCCCGCGTCATTCATTCCGTCCAGACAGCAGTAAATGGAAGCGGTAACAGGAATGGACAAGTCGGTTTTCCCATCCGACAACGCCCCGGCCACATAAACATCCTTGTCCAGAAACGGCAGGGCTGAGATACAGATGGATTCACGCGCTCCCTTTGTGACATTGTGCACCAGCATATTGGAAGATGACACAAATCTGTAATCAAAGTTGCGACCTACCAGCACGTCCCCTTCAGGGGATCTTACACAGAAGGCGCTGCATCCAAAATCCAGACCAGCACCGGACTTGCCTAAAGGAACAGTTGTCAGACGCGGAATTGCCTTTCCTAAAAGCTGAACGCTGGAACTGGCACCTCTGCTCTCCATAATCTCATCAAGGCAATAGTCAGCGCTATATTCCACTGAATATATATGCCCGTCCGCCAGATCCTTCAATGTGGACACCATCGCCTTCTGGTCATCATTTTTCAGATAATCGGCAGGGTTGGCAGCGGTCACGTCCTTTCCTTTGTCACAAGACGACAGAAAGCAGACCGACACTGAAAGACAAGAGACAAGATAGATAAAACGCTTCATAGTTTGATAATATTTAAAACAACTCCCTGACGCACCACACCAAGGAAGCAAGGCAAAAATACTAAATAAAGATCCCGAAGGAAAGGCGGTTCGGGTGAATTTGCCGAGCCGCCAAGAAATTGTCGTACAGACAACCCTATTTTGTCAAATCAGCATTATTTTGCCGAACCGACAACCTGCTGATTCTCCATTTTGCTGGAGTCATACCCTCTCTATCCTTGAAGGACGCATTGAAATTGCTCAAAGAAAGGAATCCGGATTTCTGTGCGATTTCAGCTATTGTCACGTCCGGATGTTCAAGCAATTCTCGCTTCGCATAATCAAGCCTCAATCCGCAGATCCATTCCCGGAATGTCACTTTGCAAATCTGGTTTATGAAAGACGAAAGGTACGTTCTGTTTGTGTACAAGGTTTTGGACAGGGCTGAGATCGTGAGTCCAGGCTTAAGGTAACCTTCCGCCTCCACCCATTCCTGCACAAGGCGTTGCATTTCGGGATTGCAGGAGACAGTCTCTACAATTGGGGCTTCTGATTCTTGGTCGTTTTCGATGGCCTGTTCGATTGTCTCGTAAAACAGCAGATAATTCTGGTAGCTTACATACAGATAACTGTAGAATGGAACTGAAGACAGCACCCACAGAAAGACCAGATTGTCAGGCAGAAACGTCAACGCCGAGCAGCTGATGCCGAAAATAAGCATCCAATATGTCAGGACTGACATCCAACTCACATAGGTCGAGATATTGTCAGAATGTGTGTTGTCCATCATCTTGACCGCTTTGTGATAGGCTTTGAGAAGATGGGAAGCCAAGATGAACCCATACACGGCAAGCATCACGCCTAAAAGATAGATCATGCTTGTCTTAAGCCAACCACCTTTTGCGAAGACAAGTACAGAGACGGACAGGATGGCATACAATAGCCATGACAGACAATGTCTTGCGACTACCTTACGGCTTATGAAAGAGCGGTCCAGAAGCATGTGCAGAGCCGCGACAAACAATCCGTAACTGAAAAAGTAGGTGGTAAGGTTCATCACAATCGCAGCATTGACGTCAATCTGCCTGATGTCAACGCACAGATGTACGGCATAATTCGCCGCCAGCACCAATAGAGCCGCTCCCATTAAATGCCTTGAGCGCAGATAGTTGTCGAATATCCTCTTGTCCGGGACCTTCCCGAAGAAGAACCTGTAGGCAAAAAATGCCATCAAGGTCAAGGCAATGCATAACGAGTATCTGTATAAATCAATGTTCATAGCGTCCATATCTTCATTATCCCGCCCCTTTCATAGGCGACATAAATTTTCTAAAGTTAGGCATAATTCCATAAAAACAGCGAATATTATACGGAAAGGTGAACTTTACAGCGGAATCAACAGCCCTTGTTTGTAGTACCCCCTCGGTAGATAACAATAACAATAACAATAAAAACAAAAAGCAGGCATCCCTTTTAGGGGAAAGATGCTTGCTTTTACTTTCTTCTTTCAATAATTTATTACCGCTCCAAACGTAAGGAAATTTCTCGGATTGTCATGTATAATCTTTCATTATTGATTATTAATCGTAGCGACGCTATGTAATTCAACGAGAGCATTTTCGCATAACAATACTTCTGTCGTGGTCTTAATAAACCCCGACGGGAACAATTATGCGCTAAAATGACACCGTACCTTTACTCAATGCAGCTGGTGAGGCAGGTCATTGCGGTGTCGGGGCGGAACTCGATGCCGGTAGAGGTGGCGGGGATGAGGACGGTCTCGCCTTGGCGGAGGGTCACTACGTGTTCCTGACCGTCATTCTCATGGTCCACAAGGCTGCCTTTTCCGGCAACACACATCACGACAACGAATGAGTCCAGTTTGGAGAGATCCTTAGAGCAAGGTTTATCGAGGTCGAAAAGAGAGGTGGTAAAATACTTACAGCTAACCAACTCTGTCTCAGCATCCTTAACACGGGAATATTCAGTCCTGTAGTCAGGATAGACATCGTAGTCGATGGCTTCCTTGGCTTGCTCGATGTGAAGTTTGCGAGGTTTTCCGTCAAGCCCCAGGCGACCGTAGTCGTAAATCCTGTAGGTCAGGTCGGAAGTCTGCTGGATCTCGGCGACGAAGGCTCCGGCTCCAATGGCATGGATGCGACCGGCAGGAAGGAAGAACACGTCTCCGGGAGCGATCCTGTAGCTGGCCAGCACATCAGTGATTGTGTGCTCGTTGACCCTTTCTT
>DCMG01000136.1 GCA_002321335.1 Bacteroidales bacterium UBA1628
CTTCATATTCAGTACCTTCAACGAACAAATCCTTGATAGTGAAACTCTTTCCGTACTCTTTTTGCTCAATCGTGCAGTACGAGCCAATGCTGGGGACATTGATGGCGTTGCCACCGAAGTACCAACGTTCCGCATAAAGTCCGAAGCTTCCCAGCATCTGGAAGTAAGGATTTTCATCGCGCGAGATCTGGGAAATCTTGATTTCCTTGCTCTGAGAGTTGCCGGTGGCTGATGCAGTGACCGTGATGGTGGCATCACGATGCGCGCCCTCGTTGGCGGCGGCGTTCACTTTGACAAGTTTCCCTTCCGTGCTTACAGTCAGCCATGATACGTCGGACTTGACATTCCATTCGTCATTTGTCTCCACGGAGAACATGAAGTTGTCTCCTTCAGAGTCAAGTTCCATGTTTTCAGGGCCATTGATTTTCAGTGACAGCATCGCACCGGACCAAGACTGAGAGACCTTGATTTCCTTTGTGTCGGTTCCTGACGCAAGTGTCACCGAAGCTTTTCTTGAGTCACCTGTCTCGTTGGCAGTGACGGTGATCGTCACTTTGCCGTCGCTGTCTGTGGTTGTGATCCATGCTGAACCTGACTCGGAGGAATACGACGACACGATGGAGTACCACTGTGACGGACATGCCACTGAAATTGTGGCCGTGCCTCCCTCCATCGGGAACGCCACATTGTCCTGAGAGATGAGGAGGACATCAGCGATTTCCTCCTTCGTTGTCTCGCCGCAGGCCGAAAGGACAAGCAGCGGGATTGCGATCATTACAAGCAATCTTCTCATTGTGAAATTATTTAGATAGTGATAAATATTCTTCATGAAACGTTTTGTGCGGCTTTGGCTGTAACCTTGCTCACGATAAATCGAACAGATTCCAATGAATGGTATGCTGAGTGCTTTCATTCTGTAACCAAAACTCACTAACTAACCATTCAAAGTTACGCAGTATTTCTTGATTATTATTCTAAATATTGAAAGAATAGTTCGTCAAAAGGTGTGAATTTCTGGTCTAAAGGGAAGAAAGTGAATAATTATGCTGACGATATGTGGGCCACTTATTGCTTACAAAGTGTAAGCGAGAATCTGAAATGCCAGCCTTTCAGAGCCGTCAGCCAGTTTGATGACACCGCAGTATGAAAAACCGGCTTTACCGATGACATGGCGCATGATGCGGTTGTCCCGGTGAGTGTCGATGCGAAGGTTGCCCGAGACTGTGAGGGCATATTCAATGATCTCACGGAACACGCCATGGCTTTCCGGGAAACTGGCGATGCGGTGGATCACGAAATATGGAGTCATGTCATCCAGCCATTTGCCGTTGATTGATGAATATGTCGGCTCAGGCGAGGGGAGCAGTGCGAAATAGCCGACAGGCTTGCCTTCATGTTCAACTATGTGCGCTCCATTCTTGCTGATGTCGGAGCGTACGATCTCTTCGTTGGGGTAACCATCTTCCCATTGGGTCATGTTTCCGTCCGAGCGCATGATAACCTTAGCGGCGGTGAAGAGTTTCATCGCCGCCGGTATGTCTTCTATTGTTGCCTTTCTGATCATTACTGAACACCAAGCAACTCAATCTCGAAAATCAGTGTGGAGTTCGCAGGAATACCAGGTTGGGAAAAACTGCCGTAACCAAACTCGGCCGGAATGTAGATCTCCCACTTGTCCCCGACACGCATTTCTTGAAGAGCTATGACCCAACCTTCGATAAGGTCTCTGAGCCTGATCGCCAGCGGATAGCCTCCAAGACTGGTGTCGAAGCATTTTCCGTCGATCGTTCGTCCAAGATAATGGCAGCTGACCACACTGCTTGGTGTCGGCCGCTTCCCATTCTCCGGCCCTGACTTCAGAACCTTGTAGCAGACACCTTTGGCCAGCTGCGTCACACCATCTTCCTTTGCCTTGGCGGCCAACCACTCCCTGTTGGCACGGGCATATTCATTCTTGTTCATTACTGGTTGAACCTTTTGGCCTGCTCCGCGATTAGTTCCTTGTCGTCAAAGTAGTCGATCTTCATCGCTTTCTTTACCTCGTCAAGGGTCGCGGCGGCCGCCGCTCTGGCATCGTCGCTGCCTTTTTTGAGGATGTCGTAGACGGCCGGGATGTCCTTCTCGTATTCCTTCCTGCGGGCGCGGATCGGCTCAAGCTCCTCGTTGAGGATCTTCTCAAGGAACTTCTTGACCTTCACGTCGCCGAGGCCGCCTCTTCTGTAGTGATCCTTCAGCTCATCGAGGTTGGCATATTCAGGAAGATAAAGTCCGAAGTGCTCATCGCGGCAGAACGCATCGAGGTAGGTGAAGACGGTGTTGCCCTCCACGTGGCCAGGGTCGCTGACATTGATGTGCTGAGGGTCGGTGTACATCGACATCACCTTCTTGTGCATCTCTTCCGCTGATTCTGCGAGGTAGATGCAGTTGCCTAGGGATTTGCTCATCTTCGCCTTGCCGTCGGTGCCAGGGAGTCTGAGGCAGGCGGCGTTGGAAGGCAGGACGGCTTTTGGCTCGACGAGAGTCTCTCCGTAGATTCTGTTGAAGCTGCGGACGATTTCGACCGCCTGCTCCAGCATCGGCTTCTGGTCCTCGCCGACAGGCACGTCTGTGGCCTTGAAAGCCGTGATGTCGGCGGCCTGTGAGATAGGGTAGCAGAAGAATCCGACCGGCACTCCGCTTCCGAACGCCTGCTCCTCGCCGTCCTGGCTGAAACCGCGCATCTGGATCTCGGTCTTGACGGTAGGGTTGCGCTGGAGCCTCGCCACTGTGACAAGGTTCATGTAGTAGAACGTCAGCTCGGTGAGCTCAGGGATCATACTCTGTATGAATATTGTAACCTTGTCCGGGTCGAGACCTACAGAGAGGTAGTCCAGGGCAACTTCTATGATGTTCTGTCTGACTTTTTCAGGGTTGTCGAAATTGTCGGTGAGTGCCTGTGCGTCAGCGATGAAGACAAACATCTTCTTGTAGTCGCCGGCATTCTGGATTGCCACCCTGTTCCTCAGGGAGCCGACGTAGTGGCCGATGTGGAGGCGTCCTGTTGGGCGGTCGCCTGTCAGTATTATCTTGTTAGACATATTGTTATGTTTTTATTTGATCAAATTCAAAAACTCGTTCCTTGTCCTTGCCGAGGTGAGGAACGCTCCGGAAAACGCTGACGTAGTGGTCGTTGCGTTAGCTTTTTGCACCCCTCTGACCGACATGCAGGTGTGCATGGCCTCGATCACCACGGCAACGCCCAGCGGATGCAGCGCGTTGTCGATGCAGTCCCGGATCTGGACCGTCAGCCTCTCCTGCACCTGAAGCCGCCGCGCGAAAGTCTCAACGACCCTCGCCACCTTGCTCAGCCCAGTGATCTTGCCGTTAGGAATATATGCCACGTGGCACTTTCCCAGAAAAGGCATCAAGTGGTGCTCGCAGGTGGAATACAACTCAATGTCCTTCACCAGCACCATCTGGCGGTACTCTTCGTCGAATATGGCGGACCGGATGATCTCCGCTCCGTTCTGTGAATATCCCTGCGTGAGGAACTGCAATGCCTTCGCCACTCTCTCCGGAGTCTTCACAAGCCCCTCCCTGTCTGGATCCTCGCCTAACAGCCGGAGGATTTCCTTGACGTGGACAGCGATCTCGGCGGTCGTCCTTTCCTCGTATATTTCCTTTTTCTCGTATGACATATTCTTAAGCTCTTCTTTTGGTACGGTTGTTGAAACAAATTCCAAGCCTACAAAATTAGGCAAAAATTACTTATTGTTATGTTTTTTTGCATATCTTTGGGGCAAATAGGGCCGTTTTTTACGGCTTGTTGATTTATTTTAATGATTGTTAACGATTTAATTGTTCACGAATATGTATTGGACACTTGAACTTGCCAGTAGCCTGGACGACGCTCCATGGCCAGCATCAAAGGAAGAACTTATCGACTACGCCAACCGCTCCGGCGC
>DCMG01000140.1 GCA_002321335.1 Bacteroidales bacterium UBA1628
GGCGACTTCATCAGTTAACTCGGCCAACGAACTGCTCCGCAAGGTCCGCAAGATAGAGATCCGCACCAGGGCTCTGTCCCACCAGATCTTTGCCGGGGAATATCACAGCGCTTTCAAGGGGCGTGGTATGGCTTTCAGTGAGGTGCGTGAGTACCAGTACGGGGATGATGTGCGCTCGATGGACTGGAACGTGACCGCTCGTCTGCGCTCTCCTTACGTCAAGGTTTTCGAGGAGGAGAGGGAGATGACGGTGGTTCTTCTTATCGACATCAGCCGTTCCGGCCTTTTCGGAACGAGCGAGAGGACCAAGAGGGATCTGATCGCTGAGATCGCGGCCGTGCTTAGTTTCTCGGCTATCATCAACAACGACAAGGTCGGAGCCCTTTTCTTCAGCGACAGGGTGGAGGAGTTCATCCCGCCGAAGAAGGGACGCAGTCATCTTCTTCACATCATACGCGAGATCATCGAACTCAAGCCTAAGTCAAACGGCACGGATGTAGGTCAGGCCCTGCGTTACCTGACGAATGCCATCAAGAAGAAATGCACGGCTTTCGTGCTTTCGGACATGCTGGACACCAATCCGGACGGCACGCCCCGCTACGAGGATGCCTTGAAGGTGGCGCGCAACCGCCATGACATTTCTGTCATCAAGGTTCATGATCCCCGTGAGAGGACGATTCCGGATGTGGGATTGGTCCACGTGAAGGATTCCGAGACAGGGGAGTCGGCTTGGATCAATACTTCCAGCAGGAAGACGAGGGCTGAATATTCAAGATGGTTCGGTGCCGCCGAGACTGAGGAGAAGAAGCTGTTCAACCGCTATCATATTGATTCTGTCGACATTGCCACCAATCAGGATTACGTCAAGGGGCTGATGACATTTTTCGGGAGGAGATAGAAATGAAGAGATTTGTTTACGGTCTGTCGCTTTTCTGCGCCGCGATGATCACCATCGCCGCCACAGGACAGCAGGCTCCACAAGGTAAGGGAATGCTGATAAGGTCGGAGGATTCCTTCCTCGAACCGTTGCAGAAGCGTGATTCCGCTCTGATCGGCGACCAATTTCGCTATGGATTTCACTTGAAGGATGTCGCCGAGGGCACGAGGTTCGCGCTCCCGGATTTCTCGAGGGGGTTCATGGACAGCGTGGAGATTGTATTCCCGTTCATGGCGGACACAGTTAAGATCCACGGCAAAAAGAACGAGCCGAAATCGTACGACATTGATGTCTCGATGATCATAACTTCCTTTGACGAAGGTGAATACGAACTTCTTCCGCTGTCTTTGATAAGGGCTTCAGGCGTGGACAGGATCGACACGTTGGTCTTCGCTTCAAAGACACTTGACATCTTCACTATGCCTGTGGACACGACTACCTATCAGATCCACGACATCAAGGGGCAGATCCGTTATCCGTTGAAAGCCTCGGAAGTCATTCCTTATGTTTTAGGAATATGGGGAGTCGCCATCGTCGTTATTTTGATATGGGCCATGCTCGCTATGAGACGGAAGAATGATAAAGGTGCCATCACCCATAAGGATCCTCCTTATCTGGTTGCCTTGCGGAGACTTGACCGCTTCCGTGGCAGCAAATACTGGGCTCCGGAGAAGCAGAAGGCCTACTATTCAGGAATCACGGATGCGCTGAGGGAATATATTGACGCTCGCTACGGCATCGACGCCATGGAGATGACGACGGCGGAGATATTCAAGGACCTCAAGAGTTCCGGCGTTCCGGCTGACCTTTACGAGGAGATGAAGACTCTGTTTGAGACTGCAGATTTCGTTAAGTTCGCCAAGGCTTCCGCTTCGGATGAGGAGAACGCGGCGGCGCTTCCTGCGGCGGTGCGTTTTGTGACAGTGACTTACCAGTCGCAACTTGCTGAGGAGGAGGCTGCGAGAAAGGCGGCGGAGGCGAAATCTTCCGCTAAAAAAGAAGGAGGTGAGGCGTAATGTTCTTTGAATATCCTAAATTGCTTTGGCTGCTGGTGATTCCGGCTCTGTTGGTTCTGCGCTATCTGTATGTGGAACTGAAGGATAGGAGACCGCATCTCAGAGTGTCCACTCTCACGCCTTGGAAATCAGGAGGAAAGACAATTCTGGACGTGATCAGGCATATTCCTTTTGCGCTCAGGATCGCGGCGCTTTCGCTTATTGTTGTGGCGATCGCCCGCCCTCGTTCGTCCACAAAGGTGGAAAAGGTTGACACGGAGGGGATTGACATCGTGCTTGCGATGGATGTCTCGACCAGTATGTTGGCCAGGGATTTCACACCAGACCGAATCAGTGCCGCCAAGGATATCGCCATCGAGTTCATAGCTCAGAGACCTTCCGACAGGATGGGAATCGTGGTGTTCGCCGGCGAGAGTTACACGCAGTGCCCGCTGACAACCGACAGGGCCACCTTGATCAACTTGATGAAAGAGATTTCCACCGACCTCATCGAGGACGGAACGGCCATCGGCAACGGACTTGCCACGGCTGTGGCCAGAATCAAGGATTCCGATGCTAAGAGCCGGGTCGTGATTCTGCTGACCGATGGTGTGAACAATTGTGGAGAAATCTCCCCAGAAACCGCCGCCGAGATCGCCAAGACCTATGGGATAAGGGTTTACACAATCGGAGTCGGGGCGAATGGCGAGGCTCCATACCCGGTGATGACTCCGTGGGGCGTCCAGATGCAGAATCTCAAGGTTGAACTTGACGAGAAACTGCTCTCAAGCATAGCCTCGATGACCGGAGGCAAGTATTTCAGGGCCACCGACAACACGAAACTTGCGGAGATATATTCAGACATCAACAAGATGGAGAAGGCCCGCACGACGATTGACAGTTTCCCGGTCTACAAGGAACTGTTCGGCACCTACGCTCTCGCCGCTTTGATCTGCCTGCTGCTGGAGGCTCTTGTTAAACTGTTGATAAGGAGGTTGCCATGATAATTTTCGCCGCGCCACATTATCTTTTGCTGCTGCTCCTGATTCCGCTCTTTTTTCTCGGAATGGGGCTTTGGCTGTGGAACAGACGCCGCCGTCTGCGCAAATTTGGCGACGAGGCTCTTGTGAATGAACTTATGCCTTCGTGGTCCCGCAACAAATTGTGGGTCAGAACGGTCCTTTTCTCGTTGGCGTTTTTCTTCTTTGTCATCGGTCTGTCCCGACCTCAGATGGGAGCGAAACTGAAGGAACACAAGACCAGAGGTGCCGAGATCATGATAGCCTTGG
>DCMG01000095.1 GCA_002321335.1 Bacteroidales bacterium UBA1628
GTGGGAAGCATCGCTGAGGAAACGGTACCGATGATTGACCAACTGCCGGATGAACTTGATGACGCTGCTAAGGCGATCATATTAAAAGAATATTATGGAGAATTACTTGACGGACTAGATAAAATCAACAAAATAAAAGAGTTATGAAAAAGTTTATGATTACTGGAGCAGTAGCGCTCCTTATGTTCATCGCGAACGGACTTAACGCCACAGCGGAGTACCCAGCAGAATCGTTGTACCTGACAGCGACATCAAAGGTTGACACGGACTACACCAAATGCAAGTTCAACTGCAAAGATTTCACCGGGTTAGACCTAAGCGGAGTGGTTGAAGTGAACCTTGTTAAGTCAGATTCGTACAAGGTGGAGGTGACACTGCCGAGCGTGCTTCAGGAATATCTCCAAGTGTGGGTTCGTAACGGTGAGTTGAAGATTGGTTGGAACAAGCCAATACCTGCAAAATTGCAGAGACAGTTGGATAATTGGACGTGCAAGGCTGAAATCGCTATGCCAGAACTACGTAAAGTGGAAATGTCCGGTGCCACGAGCCTAAGATGCGATGACACATTTGACCTGGGCAGAGGTGAACTATCATTGGACCTGAGTGGAGCCAGCAACATTAAATCATTGAATGTCAATGCAGGAAAGTTAGATGCTGAGATTAGTGGAGCATCCTATTGTAAGATGTATGGTAGTTATTATGAAGTTGAACTTGATCTTTCCGGAGCGTCTTCAAACAACTTCATGATCAAAGCTGACAAGTTAGAGGCTGATGTCAGTGGAGCGACCAAGACCAGTCTTGACGGAGATTTTGGGAAAGTAGAGCTAGACGCTTCTGGAGCATGCGAGGTCAACCTTAAGGGAACAATTAGAAATCTTGAAGTCGATGCTTCCGGAGCCTCAAATGTCAAAGCCATGAATGCTGAGGCAGAGAATGCTATACTAGAGACCTCTGGAGCGGCAAATTGCAACGTAAATGTTACACGTTCAATCATGATTGAGGACGCAACAGGGGCGTCAAACATCAGATATAAAGCCCCTAAGGATCTGAGTGTTATGATAAAGTCCATCGGCAGGACTGCTTCGGTGGAGAGGGTTAATTAATGCTGGTACGCTTCGACAAGTTCAGCGACCGCGCTTCGACAGGCTCAGCAGCCAGTTCGGTCACTGAGCTTGTCGAAGTGACATTAATTCTAAATAGATTGCAGGGAGGCGTGGCAGAGAGTCGCGTCTCCCGTTTTTGCCATAAAGAGATACTCCTCGTCACTAGCCTTGCGGATGCCGAAAGCCACATCATCGCCCCTGTGGACCTCTCGTCTAAAATTGATGTCGATTCTAGTGAAAAGTCCGCTAGACAACACACTCTCTGGCAAGAGGTTATAGAACATCTCAATGTAATGGGTGTTGTTCAGGTGCCCGTTGAAATCACACTCGCTGTAGCCAATTTCCTTGTGCTTGATGAAATCCGGCAGGAAGTCCAGGATTCTTCGCGGACTCTTGCAAGGAACTGGAATGTCTACCTCTGAAAGTCCTAGCTCAGGAAAAATCGGCTTTCTGGAATTGATGTCTATCACGCACCATTCAGTAGTGCCACGGCCAATCTCCTCACCCTCTGAATTCGTGAGCTTGACACATCGGTTGTAGGTGAGACCTTTACCTTTCACAGGCCAGACCTTGACATTATAGTTGTCATAAAGAGCCGGCCTTTCGTCAATCTCAAAGGCAGAGCGAAGCAAAACCCATGAACGCCCAGCGTTTTTCATCACGTCTATCCCGCATCCTTCCCTACGGATGTTCTGTCCGATGGCGTTGATGATGCAGCCGCAGATTGACGGCACGGTAGCGTGTCCTTGGAAGTCTATGTTCTCCGGGGCAACGGAGTATTCGAATGTGTTTACTATCTGTGTCATGTTTTGAATATTTACTATCTAACACCAGCCTAGGAATGCTATTTCCTCAGACTGCAATGCAAAAATATCTAATTCGAATGTCGTGACGAAGAAAGTGTGGTCACATGTACTAAAAATGACACTAAAGCGTTGTTTGGCGGAAAAATTGTAGTAAATCAGGGACGAAAAACCAGAATTTCAGTTTTCATCCCAATGCTTTTCGGGACGGAAATTTGGGCTTTGGGACAAGAAATTAAGCCATGAACACACCATTGAGAGTCTCGAAAGGCTATGCGCGCCAAGTCAAGTATGCGGTTCTTCTGCCGCTTTTCTTTTTCGTGTTCTGCTTTGTCTATAATCCGTTCTCTTTGTCGGATTTCTACAATGTAGGCGGGAAATCGTGGACTTTCCACCTTCTGATGCTATCTTGCATCATGCTCGGAGTGTTTGCTCTGACCAGACTTGTTTTCTCGTTTCTGTACAAGCATATTCCTTTTAAATGGTGGCACTATGTGGTCTGGTGCATAGGAGAAATTCTCATCACCGCATTCTTTTTTGCGCTCTACACATCACTGTTCTACAGGAAAAGCGGAGGGATGCCTTACTTCACAGCGCTCCCATATTGCTTTGAGGTTGTCTGCCTGACATTGGTCTATCCGTATCTGTTCAACGCTCTACTACGCATAATCTCGAACAAGAATCAAGATTTGATAGATGCTGGCAAGGCTCCGGATGAGTCGCTTGTCAAGTTCTACGATGAGCACAAAAGGTTGAAACTGACGATAGATCCGGCTGCTGTGCTCTACGTGAGTGCGGATGCGAACTACATCAACATTCACTATCTGGAGAACGAGAGGGTAAAGACTTATCAGCTGAGGAACTCAATGAAAAGCCTTGAAACGGATGCAATCAAGCACGGATTGGTGCGCTGCCACCGGTCGTATTATGTCAACCCACGGCACATCAAGGTACTGAGCAGGGACAAGGATGGAGTGATCTACACGGAGTTCACCCGGGATGGGGTCGGACATATTCCGGTCAGCAAACAGTACTACGATAGTCTAGCGAAGTTACTTTAGACGCTTCGACAGGCTCTGAGTCCGATCGCGAAAGTCACCATTCGGTCACTGAGATTGTCGAAGTGCCGAAGTGTCGAAGCGCAAATATCCCAGTAATTTAACATTATTATCGCGGGAGAACTGCCCCGGATTGGTTCCAGGAGCACCTTCCGGCACAGAAAGCCCTCGTGACACATAGAAATTTGTCCAAAATTCCGTCACGTTGCCGGTGCTGTCATGAAATGACATCGGGATCGTGCTGAACACAGCCTGAGGACTGCCTCCTACATTACCATACTGGTCACCAACGGAATCAACCCCGCCACACCTATCCATGAAAACAAACGACTTCTGGACAAGTTCCGAGCAGTAGATGGCGCTGTCGCTTGGCATGAATATGTCATCGTAAGGAAAGCCAACAAACCCTCTTGCATTATCCACACTTGCTTTGACTGCCAACCCTCTGACTCTTCCCACAAGCACGGCCTCTTTTTCGGTCAGCCTGACCAGAAAGGAGTCCAAAGGATTTTCCACCACGCCATATTCAGGGATCGCCTCAATTATATGACCATCAGCGAAAATAGCGACATGGTCTATACCAAGCCCTTTCACACCTTTAGTCACATTGGTGATATTGTTTCCGTTCCCGTTCACGACAAAAAGCAGATCCCCGTTCTTCAAATCCCAGACAGAGACCTTTCCTGATGAGCATCCAATAACTGTAAGAAAAAGGAGGAAAGAGTAAACAGTCCTCATGGGGTATACAATATCGAAAAAAAATGAAGCCTGAAATCGTACAGAAGTCAGGCCATTATAAGTAATTGATCATGAATGCTATTCAGCGGAATCATCGTCACTTCCGTACTGAGAGATGTTGTCATCAGGAAGGGTGCTGTCGGCTGGAGCATCGGCAGAAGATCCGGCGACATCCTCATTTTCGGCATCCTCCTCGCCTTCAAGCCATCTCTCAAGAGCCTCGGCGTCATCTGTCTTCACCTTGATCTTCACCAGATTTATCGAGTCATCAGTCTCGACAGTCACGGCATAGAAAGACGTACCGTCAGGCTTCGGGTATTTTACAAGGTCAGGAAGGTAGTCACTGAACCCTCCAGGATATTTCTCATTGAACGCTGCGGCAAGTGCCTCGGACATATTCTCGTAACTTACCACGTGTCTTTTCTTCTGATCTGGTGTCATAGTCATTCTCGTTTTCGGGTGCAATATTAAGACATTTTTCCGAATTGCGAAGCAAAGAGTGAACTATTTTCTGAAAAAAAACGATTTCTGCCTCTTCTTCTTCTCGGGATCACGTTCCACAAAGACCGGTTTCATCGTGCGTGGGTCGATTCCGGTGTAATACATGACGGAGGAGGTGGTCATCGGAGTCGGGGTGAAATCCTGCACCTGATCCATGTATATTCCTTTCAAAGCGGGATTTTTGGACAGGTTCTCCATGTCCTTCATCGTGCAGCCAGGGTGGGAGGAGATGAAATACGGAACGATGCCGGTCCGGCGGCCGTTCTGCGCGCATATCTTGTCAAACTCGCAGCGAAGCCTCTCAAAGAGCTTGAACGAAGGCTTGGCTATGTACTGGAGAACCTTGTCCTCCGTGTGCTCCGGAGCGACTTTCATACGCCCGGATGTGTGGTCAAGAATCAAAGTCTTCAGATAAGGCTTTGAAGTCTCGTCCACGAAACCGTTCTCGTCAAGAAACAGGTCGTAGCGGATTCCGCTTCCGATGTAGGAATGACGTATCCCAGGAACGGCATCGACTTTCTTATAGAGTTCAAGTATCTGTTCGTGAGACCGGTTCATGTTAGGACACGGGGTCGGAAACAGACACGATTTTCTGCGGCACTTGTCGCAGAGCGCCGGATTCTTGCCACGCATTCCGTACATGTTCGCGGTCGGGGCGCCGAGGTCGGAGATATTCCCGGCAAAGCCCGTCATCTTGGCCAATTTCTTAACCTCGGCCAAAATCGAAGCCTGCGAACGGGACTGGATAAACTTTCCCTGATGCGCCGCGATAGTGCAGAAATTACAGCCTCCGAAGCACCCCCGGTGCGTGATGATGGAATCCTTGATCATGTCGTAGGCCGGAATCCTTTTCCCTTTGTAGCGCGGATGAGGCAGCTTGGTGAACGGCAGATCCCAGAAAGAGTCCATCTCCTCGGTTGTGGACGGTGAATATGGCGGGTTGATCTGCACGTAACCGTTTCCGACAGGCTCGATGATCGTCGCCGGATGCATCATGTTCGCATGAGTCTCAATCAGATGGAAATTCTCGGCGAACGCTTTCCTGTCCCGCTTGCACTCCTCGAACGAATGGAGCACCAGCGGATCCTTGACCTTCCACTTCCCGCTCATCAAGAAAGCGATCTGCGGAATCTTGTGTATTTCATGAATATTCCTCTGCGCCTCTATGGCCCTTGTCAGCTCAAGCATCGGCTTCTCCCCCATCCCGTAGCACAGGTAGTCTGCCCTGCACCATTTCAGAATAGACGGAACAAGTTCGTCTTTCCAATAGTCATAGTGCGTGAGCCTGCGGAGCGAAGCCTCGACCCCTCCGATGATGACCGGAACATCCGGATAAAGATCCTTCAATATGTTCGTATAGACACTGACGGCATAGTCTGGCCTCTGTCCGGCCTTTCCGTCCGGAGTGTAGGCGTCATCGTGACGGAGACGCTTGCCGGCGGTGTAGTGGTTAACCATCGAATCCATCGCGCCGGCGTTGACTCCGAAATAGAGCCTCGGAGCGCCTAACTTTTTGAAATCGCGTAGGTCATCCCTCCAGTTGGGCTGCGGCACGACTGCAACCCTGTAGCCGAAATGCTGGAGCCATCGGGCGATGCATGCGGTGCCGAAAGAAGGGTGGTCCACAAAGGCGTCACCCGTGAAAAGGATGACGTCAATGTAGTCCCACCCTAAGGCTTCAACCTCCTTCTTGGAGGTCGGGAACATATAATCCGTCTCGGACATCGGGAATTCCTACATTCTCTCCGGCAACTCGATTCCGAGGATACCCATGGCCTTGCGCAGCACTGCGGAGAGCGTATCAATCAGCACAAGACGCATCTTGAGGACATCCCCGTTCTCCTCCTTGAGGATAGGCGTGTCATGATAGTACTGGTTGAACTCCTTGGCGAGGTCGTAGGCATAGTTGGCGATGACGGCAGGTGAATATGCCTGCGCTCCTTCCGCTATCTTGGCCGGGAATGTGTTCAGCAACTTTATGAGTCTGATTTCCTTGGCGCTGAGCTCGACTTTAGGCAGAGGAGAGGTGGAATATTCAATGCCCTTCTCCGCGGCCTTGCGAAGGATCGAGCGGATTCTGGCGTGGGTATATTGGATGAACGGACCGGTGTTGCCGTTGAAGTCGATGGACTCCTTCGGGTTGAAGAGCATGGTCTTCTTCGGATCCACCTTGATGATGAAGTACTTGAGCGCACCAAGACCGATCATGTGGTAGAGCATCGTCTTGTCCTCCTCGCTCATGTCGGCCAGCTTGCCGGACTCGTCCGAAGTCGCTCTCGCCTCCTCGTACATCTTCTGAAGAAGATCGTCGGCGTCCACGACGGTGCCCTCACGGGACTTCATCTTTCCTTCAGGCAGCTCGACCATTCCATAAGAAAGATGGAATATGTTGTCGGCCCAATCGAAGCCCAACTTCTTGAGGATCAGCTTCAGGACTTGGAAGTGGTAGTTCTGCTCGTTGCCCACAACATAGACATGAGAGTCAAGATGGTACTCGGCAAAACGCCTTTCAGCAGTGCCAAGATCCTGTGTGATGTAAACTGAAGTACCGTCCGAACGGATGAGAAGTTTCCTGTCAAGTCCGTCGGCGGTTAGGTCGCACCAAACGGAGCCGTCCGGATCCTTCACGAACACACCCATATCCAGCCCCTTCTGTACCAGTTCCTTGCCGAGAAGATAGGTCTGGGACTCGTAGTAAACCTTGTCGAAAGTGATTCCGAGAGCCTTGTAGGACTCGTCAAATCCCTTTAGGACCCAGCTGTTCATCTTGGCCCAAAGGTCACGGACCTCCTTGTCACCGGCCTCCCACTTCTGAAGCATCTCATGAGCCTCCTTAAGAGAAGGAGCTTCCTTCTTGGCTGTTTCCTCGTCCATTCCTCCGGCCACGAGATCATCGACTTCCTTCTTGTAAATGTTGTTGAAAGCCACGTACATGTCCCCGACAAGATGGTCGCCCTTGATTCCGGTGGACTCGGGAGTAGCGCCGTTTCCGACCTTCTGCCAGGCAAGCATCGACTTGCAGATGTGCACTCCCCTGTCATTGACAAGGGTGGTCTTGATCACGTTGTTGCCGCTGGCCTTCAAAAGCCTTGACACAGAGTCTCCGAGCAGGTTGTTCCTGATGTGGCCGAGGTGAAGAGGCTTGTTGGTGTTAGGGGAAGAGAACTCGACCATTATGTTCTTGCCGGTCTTAGGCAGATCGCCGAAGTCCTTGTCCGCAACGATCTCTCCGAAAAGTTCGTTCCAGAACAGATTGGAGAACAGCAGGTTGAGGAAACCCTTCACGCAGTTATATTCAGAAATCTCCGGCACGCTGGTCTTGAGCCACTCTCCGATGGCGTTGCCCGTGTTCTCCGGGGTGGAGTGAGACAGGCGCAAGAGTGGGAAAACGACCAATGTGAAGTCTCCGGTGAATTCCTTACGGGTGACGGAGACCTGGAGAGCCGATGGTTCGATGTCGGCGTTATAGAGTGCCTTGATGGCTTCTGAAGCCTTCGAGGCGATGAAAAGTTCCGGTGTCATCAACCGAGATAGGTTTTAAGAAGTTTGCTTGCGGATGGTTTCTTGAGCTTGCGGATCGCCTTCTCCTTGATCTGACGGACTCTTTCCCTTGTAAGATCGAGCCTTTCACCGATCTCCTCGAGAGTCATCTCCTGACATCCGATGCCGAAGAACGACTTGATGATCTCACGCTCGCGGGTCGTCAGAATCTGGAGAGACCTTTCGATCTCGGTGCTGAGCGACTCGTTCACCAGACCTCTGTCGGCCATAGGTGAATCATCGTTCGGAATCACGTCCAGAAGGCTGTTGTCCTCGCCTTCCACGAACGGAGCGTCCACTGACACGTGTCTTCCGGAAACCCTAAGGGTGTCGGAAATCTTGTCCTGAGGGATGTCTATCATCTCGGAAAGTTCCTCATTGGAAGGGCTTCTCTCGTTCTTCTGCTCGAACTGTGAGAGAGCCTTGTTGATCTTGTTCAGGGAGCCTACCTGGTTGAGCGGAAGCCTGACGATCCTGGACTGCTCGGCGAGAGCCTGAAGGATTGACTGGCGAATCCACCACACGGCATATGAAATGAATTTGAAACCTCTTGTCTCATCGAATTTCTCGGCGGCCTTGATCAGTCCGAGATTGCCCTCGTTGATCAAATCAGGAAGACTGAGACCTTGATTCTGGTACTGTTTTGCCACAGAAACCACAAAACGAAGATTGGCCCTTGTGAGCTTCTCCAACGCTTTCTGATCACCTTTGCGGATCCGCTGTGAAAGTTCGACCTCCTCTTCCGGAGACACCAACTCCTCGCGGCCGATCTCCTGAAGGTACTTGTCCAGGGACGCGCTCTCGCGGTTGGTGATTGACTTTGTAATCTTTAATTGCCTCATATATTCTGTAATACACAAATTTCCCTGACGGAAGGCAAGGATCCTTTTCCGTCAGGGAAACACTATCCGATAACCTTCATCAACTACTCTTTACTGAATCCGAAGAAGGCTTTTCTACCGTTGGCCGTGACACCCTCGATGTAAACCGCCCTCTTTGCGGACTTGGCGATGTTCAAGACATCCTGAGGTGTGCCGACCGGCTGATCGTTGACGTAGGTGATGACCATTCCCTCCGAAGCTCCGGCCTCAAGCATCTTGCCGCTTCCGACAGAAGTGACCTCGACACCTTTCTTCAGACCAAACTTCTCAAGGGTCTCCTTGGAAGCCTCTTTCAAGGTCGTTCCGAAGAACGCTATCTCACCGTCTCCGACAACAGTGCCGTTCTCTGTGCTGCTGCCCTGGAACGTGACTTCCAGTTCCTTTTCCTTTCCGTCACGGATAACCTTGACCTTGGCCTTGTCACCCGGGTGGAAGGAATTGACCTTGACCTGAACGGCCGAGCCGCTCTTCACTTCTGTCCCGTCGATAGCGACAATCACGTCACCTTCCTTCAGTCCGGCCTTGTCAGCGGAGCTGCCTTTGGCAACCTCTCTGATATATACGCCTTCCGGAGAAGAAAGTTTCATTTTTTTCAACATATCATCCACGGAATCATATTTCAGCACCTTGGCTAGCCCCTCGTTAAGATCTGACATGGAGATTCCCAGAACAGCTCTTTTCACTGAGCCAAAGTCAATAAGGTCACTCACTACCTTCTTCACAATGTTCACAGGCACCGCGAATGAATATCCTGAATATGCCCCCGTCTGTGAAACAATGGCTGTGTTGATGCCGACCAACTCGCCGGTCTTGTTGACAAGCGCTCCACCGGAGTTTCCTGGGTTGACAGCGGCGTCGGTCTGGATGAACGACTCAATCTGGATGCCTCCGTTGTTCTCTCTTGGATCATGCGCCATGGAACGTCCTTTCGCGCTGACGATGCCGGCGGTGATGGTAGACCTGAGCTGGTAGCCGAGAGGACTGCCTACGGCCAAAACCCACTCTCCAAGCCTCAATTGGTCGGAATCCCCGAACGGAAGGGTTGGAAGTCCCTGTGCGTCAATCTTTATCAACGCGACATCCGTCGCCGGGTCAGTTCCGATCACTTTAGCCTCATAAGTCTTGTTGTTGTTCAGAGTGACCTGAACCTTTGTGGCATTGGCCACAACATGGTTGTTCGTCACGATATAGCCGTCAGGACGGATTATCACACCTGAACCACTTCCCTGCTGCTCTCTGGTCTGAGGGCCTTCGTCACCAAAAAAGAAACGGAAGAACGGGTCAGTCATCTGATACTGCTGTGTCACCGTCACCTCAACATAAACGACAGCTTCCACGGCGGCCTCGGCCGCATATGTCAAATCAGGATAGTCAGACTGTGCCAAATTGACAGTCTTCGTGACCGTTCCGCTCTCAGTCATTGTCATATTGTCTCCCTCATTCACGGTGGCCGCCTTGACGACCCCGTACGCCGCCAGCACGCTGAACAACACTGACAGCACTACTGTTAACAAACCTTTTTTCATTTCTGACATATACTTTAATTTATCAATATTCAATCTTCCGGCATCCGGACGGTGCTTCCGAAGCCAAAGGCAAAAAATCAAATATGATGCCATATTATTAAGGGAATATTCGTATATTTGCCTTTCACAGCGGCTCGCCTCACGGCTGCCGGTTATAATGAAATAAAAACACTGACAAATATGAAATTCAACGTATCAAGCACAGAACTCCTGAAAGGGTTGATGGACATTTCCAAGGCCATTCCGGCCAAGTCCGCGCTGCCTATTCTGGAAAATTTCCTGTTTGATCTCAAAGGTAACATCCTTGAGGTCACCGCTTCTGACTCCGAGCTCACCCTCAAGACTGAAATCGAGGTAGACACAACCGAAGAGGAAGGCAAGATCGCAGTGCCGGCAAGGCACATCATTGACTTGCTCAAGGAACTGCCGGACCAGCCAGTCGCCATCAGCACGGCAAGCGACAGCTCCATCGAGTGCAAATGGACCAGCGGCAACTCTGTGCTCCCATTCTTTCCTGCCGAGGATTACCCTGAGATAAAAGGCACGAGCGATGACGCCGAGAGAATCGAGTTTCCGGCCGACAGCCTGATCGAAGGCATCAACAGCACAATCTACGCGACGGCCGACGACGAGATCAGACCCGCGATGAACGGAATATTCTTCGACTTCAGCCCCGAGTCGACCACATTGGTGGCCTCTGACTCACACAAGCTCATCTGCTACACGGCCAAAGAGGTCAAGACCCCGGAAAAGTGCTCGTTCATCCTGCACAAGAAGCCGGCTGCCGTGCTGAAGTCCATTCTCGGAAAGGAAGACGGGAATGTCGAGATTGCGTTCGACTCAAGCACTGTTCTTTTCACATTCGGCAGGACGACGATGGTCTGCAGGCTGATTGTCGGAAAGTATCCAAAGTACCGCGATGTCATTCCTCAGAACAACTCCAGCGTGCTGAAGATAGACAGGGCGTTGTTCCTGAACACGGTAAGGCGTGTTGCGGTCTGCGCCAACAAGGCTTCCAACCACATCAAGCTGGACCTGAAGCCTGGACAGATGGAGATCACGGCTCAGGATCTGGGCTTCGCCATCGCCGCTTACGAGAAAATCAGCTGCGACTACAGCGGTGATGAGCTCTCCATCGGATTCAAGTCCACATTCCTCACCGAAATCCTCGCCAACATGAGCTGTGAGACCGTCGTGATGAAGTTTGCGGACTCGCGCAGGGCCGCTCTGATTATTCCGTCAGAGGACGATGAGGAAAGCGGAAAGATCTGCGGAATCCTGATGCCTATCATGGTTTAAGAATTCAAGGGACATAGGAGATATGGAGCTCTCACTTAAAAGGCCTCTGCTTTTCTTCGACATCGAGAGCACAGGCCTTAACATAGTCAATGACTGCATTGTGGAACTCAGTTTCGTCAAGGTTTTCCCTGACGGGCACCATGAGGTTAAGACGTGGAGGGTGTGTCCGTGGGACTACACTCTCCGCAGACAGCATCCTATCAATCCGGAAGCCAGTCAGGTGAACGGAATCAAGGACGAGGATGTCGCTGATGAGAAGAAGTTCATAGAGATTGCCCCGGAAGTTGTCGAATGGCTCAGGGACAGCGATCTGGCCGGGTATAATTCCACAAAATTCGACCTTCCGATGCTGTCAGAGGAACTTGAGAGGGTGCGCGCCTATTGTGTGCGCAGACTTGCCGATCCAAAGAACACACCGGAAAACAAGGCGAAAGCACAGGCCACCCTTGATGCCACGGACATTGACCTGCACTCCAAGCAGATGGTCGATGTGCAGACGATATACCACTACATGGAGCCCCGCAACCTGAAGGCGGCCTACCGCTTCTACTGTGGCGGAGAGGACTTTGATAACGCCCACACGGCAGAGGCGGACACAATGGCCACCTACGAGGTGCTTAAAGGTCAACTGGACATGTACCAGACTCCAAGCAAGTACCACGAGCAGATTCTCAAGAACGATGTAGAGTTTCTGTCAGGAGTGGCAGGCCGTCCACGCACAGTGGATTATGCGGGCAGACTGGTTCTCGGTAAGAACGACGAGCCGACAATCAGCTTCGGGAAGCACAAGGGCCACACTGCAAGAGAGGTGTACGAAACCGAACCGGCCTACTTCGCCTGGATAGAGAACGGCGAGTTCACGATGGACACAAAACGTCAGTTCGCCCGTCTGAAGGAACAGTTTGACAAAGAGAAGAAGGAGGCCGCGAAAGCAAGAGAAGCCGAGCTCAGCAAACCACTTGAAGGAGAGGCGCTGACCAATGCGGCAGAGATGCTCAAGAACAAATTCAACGGCGGAAAACTCTTCTAGATTTTTCCCCTTGCGGAAGCCCGATAAATGAATATAATAGTAAAGACATCATCCGGACACATCACGGTAAGACCGGACACGACGTGGGAGAAAGACAACGAGGATTTCTATCCGCCTGAGTTTGTGGATGAACTCACATATTCCCCGGTTCTGTTCGCTCGTGTGCTGAAGCCAGGCCGGAGCGTCGGAAGAAAATTTGCGTCAAGATATTACGACAGTGTAGGTTACGGAGTGCTTCTATACCCGGAGAATATGCTCGACGGCACACCGGAAGGCTATGCTCAGGCAACATGTCTGGACCACACTTCATTCCTGCCGGCGCCGACCGCCCCCCCTCAAAGACTGGAAGAATACGGTATGTTCAGCCTGTTCAGAAACGAGGATGAACTTTTCAATTACAACATTCCGTCCTTGAATATGATTGAGGACGCTCTCGTGGAAGCCACAAAACTGCTCTACATCCGCACCGGAGATCTCATCGCCATAGAGTTGACAGACAGGAGACCTCTGGTCAGCCGTTCCGACGGCAGCGCAAGAGTCAACGCAACGTCAGGTGAAAGAAAAATCCTCGATTTCAGAATCATTTTCTGAAATCGAGGACTTGACATCATACTCTGAGTGATCACTCCTCCGGAAGGAACATCGGATCCCAGGCAGGAAGGAGGGTCGGCTTCTGACCCAGCATATTCATCACATCTGAAGGAACGTACTTTTTCTCCACGACGAGACGGAACATATAGTTGTCGAACCACTCGTCGGTCATGATGAGGTTGCCCTTGTAGCCGGAATCGGCGCCCCAGCTGTTCTCCACCATCCACTTGACAGGCTTGCCGTCTTTGATGTCCACGGCGATGAGGGTCATGGCGTGAGACGAGCCGCTGGCATGGGTCTGAACCCTCTGGCGCTTGTCCATCGGGAATGTCGTTCCGAAAAGAGAGCCATAATCGAAATTGTTCATGTCCAAAGTGCCTTTCTGACGATCCATGAACTTGCCGACATCACATGAGAAGTACATTGCGGTGTTGTCCTTGATGGAAGCGATGGCCATCTCCTTTATCCTTTCCACAGGAAGATTTATGTAAAGCCAGTTCTGCCCGTCATAGACATGACGGTCATAGTCAATCTCATAGACCTTGCCGTATTCGCGGGTAGGATCGTTCATCACCATGACGTAGTTGTTCTCAAGGTCCGCTCCGACATATTCCTGATAGAAGGACTTCGGGGTGTAGGTCTTGGTGCTGACAAAGTTACCCTTGGAGTCATATCGTGTCCATTCGAACTCGACCGGTGGCTCACCTAGGCAAAGGGCAAGCATCCTGTAGATTTCCTTCAACATTCCGGTCTTCATCGCCGGGCAGTCCTTGGCGGACGCGTCGCGGAGTTTCAGTCCGTCCTCACGCAGTTTGGTCGCTATCTGCGTGCGCATCTGAGACGTGTTGTTGGCGCAGTAAGTCTCTGGCATCACTTCAGACGGAACGACACCGTATTTCATGATGAGGTTGGAGACTCCTGTGAACTGTCCGCCGTCCCCTATCGGATTGCGGAACAGCCAGTCAACCTTGCGGTCGTCAAAACTCAAGCCTTTCGTGTCGATCACGCCCTGAAGGAAGAGGTTGGCCTTCTCAAGCTGGTCGTAAAAGAACACATAGTTCTGAGAGAACGTGAAAGAACCGAGGTCATATTTTTCGATCATCTTGGATCTCAGCACATTGAGTCCGGAGAACAGCCAGCAGCGGCCGGATGACTTCTGGTTTGTGCGCCCTTTCGTCTTCACTTCATCGGAAAAATGCGTGTCAATCATCGCGATGTTCTCCGAGTTGGCGGCGAGGACATTGATGGCGGCGGCGTTAAGGGCGTTGCGGACAGCCTTGTCCGAAGCAGTGCCTTCGTAACCTTTACGGATCTCTGCCAGCATCTCGGCGGAGATGCCTCCGTTTTTGGCCTGTCTCTGGGCGAAAGCGCCGGTTCCGCAGAGAACCATAAGCGCAGACGCTAGGATAAATGTTCTTTTATTCATAAATATTCAAAGATTTGCGGTAAATTTAACGAAAAATTCGGTAATAGCCGAAAGAATGCCAGTCAGAAGATGAAGACCTGCTCAAAAACATTCATGCTCGCAGCCGTCACGCTGCTTTTTGTCGGTGCAGACCTGCTCTCCGGCGGGGCTGGCCTGAGCGGGATAGACACAAGCATATTCTTGAAACTCAGGCTCCCGAGGATGCTGACCGCAATTCTTGCGGGTGCGAGTCTTTCCCTTGCGGGTCTCCAGATGCAGAGCGTGTTCCGCAATCCACTCGCCGACCCTCACATCATGGGTGTAAGCGCCGGAGCAGGAACCGGAGCCGCCATGGCTACTCTTATGATAGGATCTTCCCTCCCCGGAGTATTGTCTGGCCTCACCGTGGCCGCGGCAGCTTTCACCGGAGCGCTCCTTACTTCCCTGATGGTTGTGTTCATGGCCTCAAGGTTTCAAAGCGCCGACACCTTGCTTATCTTCGGCGTGATGCTAGGATACATCTTCAGCGCCGCCACTTCAATCATTGAATATTCAGCCAACGCCGAGAGCCTGAAGGTTTTCTACAGTTGGTCCGCGGGCAGTTTCTCCGGAAGCCGTCCGGGTGAAGTGGCTGTGATCTCAGGCGCGCTGGCAATCGGAACAGCCATTTCCCTTATAAATAATAAAGGACTGGACATCGCTCTTTTCGGTGATGAATATGCCAGCCTGGCAGGTGCGGACATTCCGCGGATCAGGGGCATGGCGATGATCGGAAGCTGCCTTATGGCAGGTGCGGTAACGGCGTTCTGCGGTCCGATAGGCTTTGTCGGAATCGTCGCTCCTCACATTGCCAGAGGCTTTCTGGGAACCTCCGCGCATCTGAAGGTCATCCCGGCGGCGATGTTGACGGGAGCGGGATTGTCGCTTGCCGCCGACATTCTCTCTCAGGCCTTTCCAATGCCTCTGCCTGTCGGAAGCACAATGGCCGCCATCGGAATCCCGATCATACTGTCGATTCTAATCAAAAAGAAGTGAATATGCTGAAAGCGTCCGAACTTATCATTGGTCATAGAGGGAACAAGGCCTTCGGGCCACTGTCTTTTGAATATTCCGACGGACAGTCCGTGATGCTTTGCGGCCCGAACGGCAGCGGGAAAAGCACCCTTATGAAAACCATCGCAGGACTTCTGCCTCCCGTTTCGGGAAGATTCTCCGCCTGCGGCACAATCGTCATGGTGCCCACACATATTCCCAAAGTCAAAGGATTTTCCGTCAAAGAATTCATACGAACCAGTCTGTTCACTGCCTCAGGAACATTCCGAAAGCTGAACCATGAGGCGGAGACAACACTGGAGGAATCAATCCGTACGCTCGGAATCGAATCATTGTCTGACAAGGACATAAGCCTCATATCCGACGGAGAGTTCCAAAAAGCATGCATCGCCACGGCTCTGACGAGGAAAGCGAATGTTATCCTTTTGGACGAGCCTACCGCCTTTCTGGACGTGGACAACCGCGTTATGGTTCTGCGCACTCTGCAGAATCTTGCGCGCGACACCGGGACCACTGTGATATTCTCGACCCACGACATTTACGATGGCTCACGTTTCTCTGACGCAACGCTTGATCTCGGTTCAATCAGCGCGACGTTTTAGCCAACTAATTATTTCACAGCATGTTCCATTTTCCTGCCAGTCATAATCAGAGGGCAGCGCTTCATAACTGATTGACAATCAAAAAGTGGCACTTCACCTTTTGATTGCCAGCAGGTTAACGTTTGGTCTCCGGATAAGTTTTGAAACCACGAAACAAATTCTTATCTTTGTAAAGATTCGTGGCCCGCATTGAGCATGCGCGTCCACGCATTGACAAAATGTGAAAGGATAATGCCGGGAAAGATTTTCTTCATAGACGGGCACGCATTGATATTCAAGATGTATTATGCGTTTCTCAGGAGGCCGATGATCAACTCCAAAGGGGCTGACATGTCTATTCTCTACGGGTTCACCAAATATATTCTTGAACTTTTGGGACGCGAGAAACCAGACTATCTGGCGGTTGCGTTCGATCCCCCGGGAGGCACGTTCAGGAACAAGATGTTCCCTGAGTACAAGGCGAACCGCAAAGAGACTCCACAACTGGTCATCGATGCGTTGGAGCCCTTGACAGAGATCTGCAAAGCCTTGAATATCCCGACACTGATGCTTAGAGGGTTCGAGGCGGATGACGTGATCGGCTCGATGGCGAAGCGCTGTGCCGGAGAGGGTCTTGATGTCTATATGGTGACACCGGACAAGGACTACGGACAACTGATCGGACCGCACATCTGGCAGTACAAGCCTGGCAAGGCCGGCAATGAGAACGAAATCATCGGAGTCAAGGAGATCTGCGAAAGGTACGGGATCCATTCTCCGGAGCAGGTCATCGATATGCTTACCATATGTGGAGACACGGCCGACAATGTGCCGGGTGTGAAGGGCGTGGGTGAAGTCGGCGCAGGCAAGCTGGTGGCCAAATATGGTTCTGTCAAAGAGATCTACAATCATCTGGACGAGTTGACGCCTCGGCAGAAAGCCCAATTCGAGGAAGCCAGAGACCACATTGAGCTCAGCCACGAACTCGTCACCATCAAGACGGACATCGAAGTCAACGTTCCGACCGAAGAGATGAAAGTCAATCAAGAGTACGGTCCGGAGCTCGCCGATCTTTTCGAGAAATACGAGTTCAATTCCCTGAACAAATACATAGGGCACGTAGGCTCGGCTGAAAGCAAGCCGGAGAGCGAACTTCCCGAGATAGCGAAGGTGCGTCCTTCGGAAGTCGTTAGAGCAGCCGTAAAGGCCGGGATGTGCTCGGTAATCACGGAAGGAGCCGACGGAGGCATATTCACGAAAACAAGGAGAATCATTGCCGCGGCTCGCTCCGGGAAGAGGATTGTCGCGGCAGAGGGCGGCTTGCAGGAATTCAGGAATCTGCTCGCGAATGAAGAGGTGGCGAAGTGCGGCGATGACCTCAAGCGGCAGATGAATATTCTGGCGGCCGGCGGTGTGGAACTTTCCGGGAAGCTTCACGACATTGCTCTCATGCACTATCTGCTTGACCCGGAAAAGAGCCACAAGGTTGAAGTGCTGGCGCAAGGCATACTGGGCGTGTCCCTGGAAGACTCTTCCGGCAAGGACACCGCCCCGGCCACAGGTTCGCTGTTCGATGACATTCCATCCGATGAACGGACACAGGACAGAAGCAAAGAGGCCGCCGTCCTGCTTCTGCTTCAGGAAAGGCTCCGTGATGATCTTGTCCAAGCGTCTGTCTCGAACCTTTACGACACAATGGAGGAGCCTATTCTGAAGGTTCTTTCCAAGATGGAACGCAATGGAATCAAGGTTGACCTTAACTCACTGAAAGATTTCACGGCGCGTCTCCGGGAGGATGTCACGACCCGAGAATCCAAAGTCCGTGAGATGGCCGGAGAACCCAACCTCAATGTGTCTTCCCCGAAACAGATAGGAGAGCTGCTGTTCGATCGGATGCGCCTTTCCGACAAGCCGAAGAAGAATGCCAACGGTACCTATTCAACGGAAGAATCGGTTCTGCTTGATCTGGCGGAAAAACACCCTATCGTTGAAGAGATTCTTGAATACAGGGCTGGCAGGAAACTGCTGTCCACTTACATAGAGCCGTTTCCTGGCTACATAGACCCGTCCGACGGCAAGGTTCACACGACGTTCAACCAGGCTTTGACCGCTACCGGACGGCTCAGTTCCTCGAACCCGAACCTCCAGAATATTCCGATAAGATCCGAGCAGGGCAAGGAAATCCGCAAGGCTTTCGTGCCGAGCACTCCTGACGGATTGATCCTGTCCGCGGACTATTCGCAGATCGAACTGAGGATCATGGCTCACCTGAGCTGTGACCAGCACCTTATCAGCGCCTTCAAGCAAGGCGTGGATGTCCATGCGGCCACGGCCGAGAAGATTTTCGGAATACCTCACGACCAGGTCACCGCCGACCAGAGACGTATAGCCAAGACCGCGAACTTCGGAATCATGTACGGAATCTCGGCGTTCGGTCTGGCTCAAAGACTGCGGATAGGCCGTAACGAGGCTCAGAAAATCATAGACGATTACTTCGCCGGATTCCCGTCCATCCAATCATTCATAGAGGACACAAAGTCCACGGCCCGTGAGACCGGTTACGTTGAGACCATCTTCGGAAGAAGAAGGTATATTCCGGACATCAACTCCAAGAACGGGACGATCAGGACTCTCGCCGAGAGGAACGCCGTCAACGCTCCGATTCAGGGAACCTCGGCCGACATCATAAAGATGGCCATGATCGGGGTGGACAGAGCCATGACAGAAGCCGGCATGAAGAGCCGGATGGTTCTCCAGATTCACGACGAGCTTGTGTTCGATGCGGTTCCCGATGAGCTCGAGGAATTGAGGCGGATTGTGATAGACCGCATGGAAAATGTTGTAAAACTTTCAGTACCACTAACAGTAGAATGCAATTATGGGAAAAACTGGCTTGAAGCCCACTGATGAGCTGATCATCTTGGCACAAAGAGGCAATGGCCTGGCGTTCACAGCCCTCTGGGACCGCCACATTGAACAGTTAAGGTCCTACATCAAGGCCCGTTTCAAGAACATCGACGACTACGCAGCGGATGACATCTGCAGCCGCAGTTTCGAGAAGGCCTTCAGGCAGATCATGTCCTACGACCAGTACAAGAGCCGGTTTCTGACATGGCTCTGCACGATCGCCAAGAACACTGCGCTGGACACGTTGGAACAGGAGCAGAGAGTGCATCCCAAAAACCAGATAGTCTATCTTGACGATGAGAGCAAGCCGTCCGGTGTGGAGGTCATTCCGGACCAGACCGAGGACGCGCTCAACACTTTGATCAAGACCGAAAACGAGGAAGAGCACGCCAAGTACATCGAGCGTCTGCCGGAACTCTACAGGGAAATCGCCCGCAAGAGACTTATTGAGGGGATGAAGTACAACGAAATCTCCGAAGCGCTTGGCATGGAGCTCAACACGGTCAAGACACGCATCCGCAGAGCCAAACAGATGATTGATGACCTCCGGAAGCAGGAAGAGGACGCATGATGACATTCGCCGACTTTGAGGTTTTCCTGAAGGCCTCGTTCCCGGATGTGACAGACGGAATGATGAAGCGCTTCCGTCTGATGGACACCGGTTACCGTGACTGGAACGCAAAGATCAACGTCATCTCACGCAAGGACATTGACAGTCTGTACGACCACCACGTCCTACACTCCCTCGCCATTGCCGAGTATCTCCGCACACAGCGCCCGGAGACATATTCATTGTTCACCGCGCCTTCGCCAGCCTATGCCCCGCAGACCGGATTAAGGGTTCTGGACCTCGGCACGGGCGGCGGCTTCCCAGGCATCCCGCTTGCAGTGATGTTCCCGAATGTAAAGTTCACCCTCTGTGACTCGGTGGGCAAGAAAACCATTGTCGCCAAAGAAATAGCGAATATGCTAGGCCTTGGCAACGTGGAGATTGTCAACGCCCGAGCCGAAAGCCTTCCCGGCAGATTCGACTTCGTAGTATCACGCGCCGTGGCCTCACTCACTGACTTCTACCCTTGGGTGAAAGGGAAATATTCACAGTCCATCCTCTACCTGAAAGGCGGAGACATCAACGAGGAGATCTGCTCCCTGATGTCCCGAGAACGCCTCCGCAAAGGTTCCGTCACCACCTGGGCAGTCACCACCTGGCTCTCTGCCCCTTATTTCGCCGGCAAGTTCGTGATCGACATCCACCGGTAAGCGGACTCTGACCTCAGTGCCTGATTACCCCAGCACGACATCCAAAACCATCATCAGCACGAAGCCGATGGCGAATCCAACTGTTCCAATGTTGGAGTGCCGGCCTTCAGATGCCTCAGGAATCAGCTCTTCCACAACCACATAGAGCATTGCACCGGCAGCGAAGGCCAGAAAGTACGGCAGGATAGGGGTCATCAACGAAGCCAGCAATATCACCAGCAAGGCTCCGATAGGCTCGACGATTCCGCTCAGGCTGCCTATCAGGAACGACTTCCTGCGGGTGTTTCCGGCGGCGCGCATAGGCATCGAGATGATCGCACCTTCGGGAATATTCTGAATCGCTATTCCGATAGCCGTCGCCATAGCGGCAGCCGGTGCTATTGCGATTCCATCCTGCAAGGAGCCTGCAATCACCACACCGACCGCCATACCCTCGGGAATATTATGGATCGTCACCGCCAAGGCAAGCATAGCCGTCTTCGAGATTCTGGCTTTCAGGCCTTCTGGCTTGTCATTCCCAATGTGAAGGTGAGGTGTAAGGTAATCAACAGCAAGCAGAAAACACATTCCGGCCAGAAAACCGACAGCGGCAGGGATGACACTTCCCACTCCTTCCACTGCGGACATCTCCATGCTTGGAATCAGCAGCGACCAGACCGAAGCCGCCACCATCACACCTGAGGCGAATCCCAGCAAAGCTTTCTGCAAAAGCGCCGGCATCTCCCTTTTCATAAAGAAAACGAACGCTGAACCGACCACCGTTCCAGCAAAAGGAATCAATAAGGTCACCAACATTGCCTTGTCCATATTCATAGAATCACTTTTACACGAATGTAGTTATTATTTGGTACGGCTCTCATATTCATCAAGGGCGGCGGACATGAGTTCGCGGCCTTTGGCGGCGATTTCCTCGCCTTTGGCGTAGTCGAGGATGGGGCCGTAAGTGTCAAAATTCATGCTCACCAGCACGTCAGGCTTGTAGAGCTGAATTGCCTGTTTTGAGATAGTGTGATTCATCAAGGAGAATGTTCTTGTCAGGATGGAATAGTAGTTGTCGCTCATCGGAACTTTCTCGTCATGGGCTTTCCGCTCTATCCGTTTGGTCTTGCGGTTGATCACACGCAACTCTTTGTAGGCTCTCTGAGCCTCATCGCCCAACATCCGCACACGGTCGATTAGAGGAAGGCCTTTCCGAAGGGCCAGATCACTGAAAGTGTCCAAAGTGTCGGATTTGAACTCGGAATCCTCCTCATGAGCCTCGTCCAAAGCCTTTAGATAGTTTGTTATACGTTCAGAATCAATCTGATTGACATCAAATGCCACGAGAATGTCATGTCCGTTGCGGACGGCCTGGCTGAGAGGCATTGTGTTGACGATCCCACCGTCAATCAGAGTGTGGTAGCCGTACTTCACCGGGCGGAACAACGAAGGGATCGAAATGGAGGCACGGATCGCGTCAAACAACTTGCCCTCGCTGAACACGACTTCCTCACCTGTGTAAAGATCCGTCGCCACCGCACGATAAGGAATCCGTAGTTCCTCGATGTTCACGTCAGGGACGACTTTCTTTATCGCCTCGATTACCTTATCTCCCTTGACAAGATAACTTTTGCTGACGGACACGTCCAGAAGGGAAAGCAACTTGGTGCTGTCCAAGTTGAACAGCCACTCCTTGAAGCGATCCAGGCCTCCGGCGGCATAGACTCCCCCGACAAGAGAGCCGATCGAGCAGCCTGTCACTGAGGTGATGTTGTAGCCTCTATTTTCCAGTTCTTCTATAGCCCCGATGTAGGCGAACCCTCTTGGGCCACCACTCGAAAGCACCAATGCGACATCCTTTGTCATACTCATAACGGTTTAAAGACAATAAAGATAGGAATAAATCCGATTCTTTTCTAAATTTGCGCCCGGTTAGTCAGTATTAATTATGTTAATGGCAGATCAGATCAAGGAACCTGAGATGTCCCTTAAAACGTGGTCAGCTCTGGTGGGGCTGACATTGTCGGCGTTCATATTCAACACCTCGGAGTTCATTCCCATCGCTCTGCTGACGGACATCGGCAAAGATTTCGGATTGACGGAGGCGAAGGCTGGTATGCTTATTTCTGTCTATGCTTGGGTGGTGATGGCACTTTCGATGCCGCTGATGCTGATGACCTCCAAGATGGAGATGCGCAAACTGCTGCTCGGAGTAATCGCTGTGTTCACCTCGTTTCAGGTGATGTCCTACCTCTCTACATCGTTCGGGATGCTTATGGTTTCCAGAATCGGGGTGGCATGCGCCCACTCGATTTTCTGGTCGATCGTGTCGATCATCGCTGTCCGGATTGTCCCGGAGAGTCATAAATCCATAGCTCTCAGCATGATAGTCACAGGGTCATCCATAGCGATGATTCTCGGGCTTCCGCTTGGAAGGGTAATCGGTCTGAGTGTTGGCTGGAGGATGACATTCCTTAGCATCGGAGCGGTGGCCCTGTTCGTGCTTGTCTATCTGTTTTCGTTGCTCCCCAAGGTACAAAGCGGAGGAGGGATGACAGCACACGATCTTCCCGCAATGCTCCGGAACAAAATCCTCATAGGTATTTTCCTGACCACTGCGGCGTTCGCAACCGGCTACTACACGGCCTACAGTTACATTGAACCTTTCCTCCAGCAGATAGGAAGAATGTCAGAGAACCAGATTACAACGACTTTGATGCTCTTCGGTTTCGCCGGAATCATCGGAAGCATGCTGTTCTCGAAATATTACCCGAAATTCAGGTTCAAGTTCATCAATATCACACTGATTGGACTGATAGTTGGTGTTTTGCTTCTGCGACCGGTCGCATCAAGTATTCCAGTCACCATTGTTGTCTGCGCACTGATCGGAATGTCTGCGACTGCATTCAATGTCGCGATGCAGTCGGAGATCATCACGGACACGCCGCAGTCGCAATCCTCAGTGGCGATGTCTATCTTTTCGGGAATATTCAATTTCGGCATCGGGACGGGGGCTCTGGTCGGCGGAATGGTATGCTCGCATCTGTCGATTTCGTTCATCGGGGTCGTCGGCGGGGCGATTGTGACGGTGGCGATGGTCTATTGGAAATTCATTGTGGTCAAGAGGTCACTTCGACAGGCTCAGTGACCGAGTATAGGCGTCACTTCGACAGGCTCAGTGACCGTGCGTGCATCCGTGGTCGCTGAGCATGTCGAAGCGACCGGACGGACAACTCTGACATCAAGGCAACCATAAATAACAAACAATCCCGCACACGAAGCCAAATTACAATAATCTGCCGATTTTATTGTATTTTTGCGCCATGACAGAGACTGACAACACAACCGAGGTGCTGGAAGTCGCTTCAATCGCCGGCCACATCCTGCTGGAGAACGGAGCCGAGATTTCCCGCGTCGAGGACACGATGGAACGGATCGCATCCCACTACGGGGTGGATTCCGGCCATTTTTTCGTCCTAAGCAACGGCATATTCACAACCGGATCGCTCGGGAAGTACGCCAATGTGGAGTTCATTCCCATACGTGGCATCCAACTTTCGAAAGTAGTTGCTGTCAATAAGTTAAGTTACGAGATTGCCGCAGGAAAACACACCCTGTCAGAAGCGAGGCAACGCTTGGACTCAATTAAGGACGCCCCTGCCAAACCCGCATGGGAGCAAATTGCCGGCTCCGCTTTCGGAGCAGCAGGTTTCTGCGCTGTGTTCGGAGGCGGATTCATGGACTGCGCCGCTGATTTTGTGATTGGAGCGCTTTTATACATTTTCTGTCTCTATGTCAGCGGCTCACTCTCAAAGATCGTTGGAGGCATCTGCAACGCACTTGTGGCCACAATACTCTGCCTTGTATCATATAGGCTTGGCTTTGGTGACAGTCTCAGCAACATCATCATCGGTGCTGTCATGCCTCTCATCCCCGGTGTCCCGTTCGTGAACGGAGTCAGGGATCTTGCCAATTCCGACTACATAGCCGGCCTCACCCGCCTCACGGATGCGATGCTCGGATTCATCTGCATAGCTCTGGGAGTAAGTATCAGCTTCATCGCAGACGGATGGATTTTCGGAGGAATGATCAAGCTCAGCGGGATGACCGTCAACCCTCAAACCGCCGGAATCCTATGGCAATGCCTTGCCGCATTCATAGGCACTTTCGCCTTTGCGATCCTCTTCGGAGCACCTCGCAAGCAATATGTCACCGCTGGCGCCATCGGTGCCTTCGGGTGGGTTATCTACTTACTGCTCACAAGGTTCTGCCATTCAGGCCCGACCGTCTCAATCACCATTGCCACAATCATAATCTGCATCCTTTCCCGCTTCGCCGCAGTCAGAGACAAATGCCCCAGCACTGTCTATCTGCTTTGCGGAATATTCCCACTCGTTCCCGGAGCCGGAATCTTCTGGTTCACCTACTACCTCGTCTCCAGCCAGTTCTACCTGTCCGCCACAGCCGGCTTCGCAGCGGTCAAGGCAGCCATAGCGATAGTCTTAGGAATAATCGTGGCGATGGAACTGCCGCAAAGGTTCTTCTCCGGAAAAAGAAAGCACTAGCCCTCCTTCTCAATCTCGCGAGGCGGAAGCGCTTTCTTCTTGCGGAAGACTACCCTCTCGCTCATAAAGAAGTTAAACCCTCCTGACACGCACAGCGCCAGAAGGTTGCACCATACGACATTCCAGCGAAATATTCTTTGGATCAAAAGCAGGAAGGCCATCTTGACCAAAAACGCCCCGATGCAAGAAAGATTGTAGCCGCCAAGATGCCGAAAGAACGACCTTCTGCTCCGGCAGGATACCCTATCCTTCCAGATAAAGAAATAGGCCACAACAAAATTTGTCACAGCCGCGCACTCGAAGGAAATCGCCGGCGAGACTATGTACTCCCCTACATAAGAACTGAATACCCACTTTGAGAAAACCCAAAGCACAACAGTGTCCACAATCGTTCCCAGAAGGCTCGATGCGGAAAACTCAGCGAATCTCTTGACTAATTTAAGCCACGGCTTGGTCATCTCTCACAATTTCGGACGGCAAACTTACATAAAATTCGTGATATATGCCGAATAAGTGAATAAAAAGCCGATCAAATCAGTAAATTTGTAGGATTCATTAAAGAAAAAGAACTATGTCAGAAGAAATGAACCTTGTACGAGACCTTGCCGTGATACTGATCTCGGCCGGAGTGTTCACTATAATATCCAAAGCCCTGAAGCAGCCGCTCATAATAGGTTATATCCTCGCCGGTTTCCTTATCGGCCCGAACGTCAGTTTCTTCCCGGGAATATCCAGCGAAGCCACAGTGCACCAATGGTCTGAGATCGGCATCATATTCCTTATGTTCGGTCTCGGACTTGAGTTCAGTTTCAAGAAGTTGCTGAAGGTAGGCGGAAGCGCCATCGTGACCGCAGCCGTGAAATTCGTCGGAGTCTTCATCATCGGGTTTGTCACGGCACAGGCACTCTCGTGGAGCTTTATGGAAAGTGTTTTCCTCGGCGGGCTGCTGTCTATGTCCTCCACGATGGTCGTGCTGAAATCCTACGATGACCTTGGCCTTAAGAACAAGCCTTACGCAGGAGTTGTTTTCGGGACATTGGTCGTAGAAGACCTGATCGCCATTCTGTTGATGGTGCTGCTCTCCACGATGGCCGTCTCGCAGTCCTTTGCCGGCAAAGAATTGATAATGAACATCGCCAAACTGGTCTTCTTCCTTATCCTATGGTTCCTTGTCGGAATCTATGTCATCCCTACTCTCCTGAAACGGGCTAAGAAATATCTCAACGATGAGATCCTGCTGATTGTCAGCATCGGCCTCTGTTTCGGAATGGTCGCTTTGGCCACATCCGTCGGATTCTCCTCAGCCCTCGGGGCTTTCGTCATGGGTTCTATTCTCGCAGAGACCACAGAAAGTGAACATATCGACCACATTGTCGAGCCTATCAAGAATCTTTTCGGGGCGATATTCTTTGTCTCTGTCGGAATGATGGTCGCCCCGTCGGTTATCATAGAGCATTGGGACATCATACTCCTGATCGCCGTGATTGTCATCATCAGCCACATCTTCTTCGCCGGGGCGGGCATAATCCTGACAGGCAATGGATTGAACAACGCGGTTCACACAGGCTTCAGTCTTGCTCAGCTCGGAGAATTCGGCTTCATCATCGCCGGCGTCGGCTGCACACTCGGCGTGATGAGGGATTTCATCTATCCTGTGATCATAGCCGTTTCCGTCATAACGACATTCACAACCCCGTTCATGATAAAACTTGCTGATCCGTTCTATAATCTACTGAGCAAAAGGCTCCCAGCATCTTGGATCAGCAGGCTTCAGCAGACAAACGACTCTGGAAAACAGACAGCGGCAGAGCACAACGAATGGAAAACTCTGCTGAACGCATACTTCACACGCATAGTTCTCTATGGTGTGATTCTTATAGCGATTTACATCGGATCGAAGCTCTACCTCAGGCCTACGGTCGAAAAACTCTTGCCGGATCTGAACGCCACCATTCAAAAGGTGATCGAAGTCGGGATAACCCTCGCGATCATGATTCCGTTCCTGTTCGGTCTCGGAGTGCATTCCGGTTCCATCAGCAAGTCCGCGCCGAAACTACTGAAAGAGAAGCCAAGCAACATCTGGCCGCTTATGGGGCTGATCTTCGCCAGATCTTTCCTCGCCGTCGGGATAGTACTTGGAGTGCTTTCTTCATACTTTCATCTTGCCGGCTGGACGGTTCTCGCTATCTTCTTCGCCGGCATAATATTCACTCTCTTTGCCCGCAGGTCCATCCACAAATATTCCGCCTTGGAGATGAGATTCCTGTCCAACTACAACGAGAAGGAGGAAAGCGAACGGCGCAGCAAGCCAGTGGCTTCGTCTGTCAGTCAGAAACTTGCGGACTACGATGTCCACACTGAAACCCTGACTGTCGCCCAAAATTCCGAATATGCCGGCAAACCTCTGAAGGACATCCCTTTCAGGGCGGAGACAGGCGCCAACATCATCAAGATCACCAGAGGCTCGATGAATATGATCGTGCCATCTGGTGATGTGGTACTGTTCCCTGGCGACCAGATGCTCGCCGTCGGCACATCGCCACAGCTTGAATCGTTGAGGAATATGATGGCCGGGGCAATCGTTCCAGAAGTTCCGGAACCTGACTCCGCGTTCAGGATCGAGCCAGAGACATTGACCGGAGACTCATTCCTGACCGGAAAGACATTGCGCGGCACAAATCTAAGAAAATATCACTGTATGGTCATCAGCGTGCTGCGCGGCTCACAATTCATCACAAACCCGGAGCCTGATTTCAGATTCCAGGAAGGCGACACTGTCTGGATCGCAGGCAATGTGGGCGAACTGGAAACAGTTTAGAGTTTGAGATATTCAGAGTTCAGATAAGGTTTGAGTTCCGCCCATGAGACAGTGACTTTGATTATTCCTTCAGCGTAGCTGGCTATCTCGTAAGGTTGGTAAAACCACGTGACTCCTTCCAAGGAAACCCCGCACTTTCCCATTAGGGACCATTCCATCTTGGAACATACCTTCGAATGAATCACTCCCCTGCTCGGATTCCAACCGGGCCTTGATCAGTCCTGTGACCGGCGCGACATAGCCCGGCTTGAACAAATCGTTCTCGGTAACGATCTCTCCAGTCTTCATGTCGATGATGTAAGGAATTGAATAATACATTCCGTGAGCGCCTCCCGTATAACTTTCGCTGAGCACCTGATAGGTCTGAAGATTCATAAATCCCTCACCGAATCCTCCGACAGTCCTATAGTACCAGTTGCAGAATGTGGCCGGAGTCCAATCGTAGTCATTTTCGTTATCCTTGGAGTAAGCTAGATATTCATCGTAACTCTCCCCTGCGTCTTTCTGATAATTAGCGATCAATGTGTCCGAAACCGCATCTGATGCTTCCTCGACCATCAGCCCGGCATATTCCTCCCCGAAGCAGCTTCTGACAATGGCGTCGTTGATCTTCCTGCGCAGCGCCCTACCGCCTTCGTATGATTTGTAATATTGAATTGAATGGCTTATCTGCACCGATGCCGAGTCATCCTGCACCAGTGTCTGCTCATAATTGTTCTCGTATGTGGCAACCTCCGTCTCCTTCTCGGAGCAGGAGCAAAGACCCGCCGCAAGCATGGCCACGGCCGCGCCCAATGTCAGAATTCTGTTTTGCATAAACAATCATTATTTGAATATCACAAAGATAGATATTATTCCTTAATTTGCTAACTTTGCCGACAATTATGAAAGAGACTAAACTTACACGAAGGATGAACGGCTGGCTGGCGCTTAGTCCGCTGGCAGTGTTTCTGGTGACATATCTGGTGTCTTCGCTGGTGGCGCATGACTTTTACAAGGTTCCGGTGGCGTCTGCGTTTCTGATCGCGTCGGTCTATGCGATGCTGATCACGAAAGGCACGGTGAATGAAAGAATCAGCATATTCTCTGGCGGGGCTGGCAACAAGAACGTCCTGCTGATGATCTGGATATTCGTGATGGCCGGTGCTTTCGCCACGACGGCCAAGGCTATCGGCAGCGTGGAGGCGACTGTCAATCTTACCCTGACGATTCTTCCGGGGAAATGGCTGCTCGCCGGGCTATTTCTGGCTTCCTGCTTTATCTCCATGTCAATCGGAACAAGTGTCGGAACGGTGGTGGCTCTTGTGCCTATCGCCTCTGGAATCGCCTCACAATCAGGGTTGTCCTTGGCGATGGTGACCGGTCTGATTGTCGGAGGAGCGTTCTTCGGTGACAATCTGTCGTTCATCTCTGACACGACTATCGCTTCGACCACATCCCAAGGCTGCTCGATGTCCGACAAGTTCAAGGCCAACATCTGGATCTGCGGACCGGCAGCGCTGATTGTCACGGCCATCTACCTTATCATCGGACTTAACCATGGTGCCACACCTGAGATCGGGGAGATTGAATATGTCAAACTCATCCCCTACCTGTCTGTCATAGTGCTGGCACTGTGTGGCCTGAACGTACTGCTTGTGCTCGGGATCGGTCTGATGCTCAGCGCGGTCATCGGATTCATGAACGGAATGACATGGATCGGGTTTCTGGGAAGTGTGGGCGATGGAATCTCCGGAATGGGAGAATTAATCATCGTGACCATGCTTTCTGGAGGAATGCTTGAACTGATCCGGCACAATGGAGGAATCGATTTCATCATCAATGGCTTGACAAAAGGCATTAAAGGTAAGAGAGGTGCGGAGTTCAGCATCGCAGGGCTGGTCGGCCTGTCGAATTTATGCACGGCCAACAACACGATCGCCATTCTGACGACCGGGGACATCGCCCGCGACATCACAAAGAAGTTTGGACTTGACCCGAGGAAATCCGCCAGCCTTCTGGACACTTTCTCCTGTGTTGTCCAGGGCATAATCCCCTACGGTGCGCAACTGCTCATGGCATCTGGGTTTGCAGGAATCTCAGCGGCGGCCATCATCCCGTGTCTCTACTACCCGTTCGTGCTTTGCGCTGTAGCATTCCTTTCAATCATATTCAGACTTCCTAAACGCTACTCATAATGGACAGGACAGCAAAAGTGACATTCGTGACCCTGGTAGGATCCATTGTCAACATCATCTTGACGGTCTTCAAGATCATCGCAGGAGTGCTCGGACGTTCCACGGCGATGATAGCAGACGGAATACATTCACTATCAGATCTTTTGAGCGACATCGTCGTGA
>DCMG01000093.1:0-1128 GCA_002321335.1 Bacteroidales bacterium UBA1628
GGTCTCCAAACATCCATATTCAGAGAAGATTGCTCTGGCAGTGGTGTCACGTCGGCTGAGAAAAGCAGTGGCAACGGTAAAATACTTCAAGAAAAACGGTAAACCATTGACCTACACAATTCTTGACGCTATCTTCAAGGGACTGTCAGTTGAGGAGGCCGGACAGTTGGTTGATCACATCATCAGCGAATATCCAATCATTGACTATGACCGAGCCATAAGTTATTACGGAGGCTATGGAAAGATGCTTTCAGCGTTTGCCGACAACACTGGCAGTGAATATGACATCAACGAACCGTTTGATCCACATTCAGGACTGGCGTACAGAAAGATGGCCCGCTACTTGGCGTGTGACCACAGATTCGAGGACATAGGTGATGTCCTACGGCTGCCGTTGCCTGAATTGACCGAATATCTTGCCGAAATCATCCAGCGGTGTGATGCCAGGCAGTGCCACGCAATGAAATTCCTTCACATCGAAGACGCAAGAAATCACCCATTTGTCGATCCGTGGCACTTAACTCGTTAGATATCAATGAAAAATTCCATACGTCCCCTGATAGAATTGAGACAGGACGATCTCTATTCCAGATTGATTTTCAACGCATTGGCTGCCACAGCCTTTCACCGAAACGCCTACAAACCTCTTTCTACCATGTCCAGGAGCTCAAGACGGTCTATTTACGGCATCTTGATCATGCACAGAAGTGATGCGGGTTGTTAATTTAAGGACTTATTGACTTTACTTGTTGCGATAAAATTGCTACTTTTGCACTGCATACACTGGGGCAGCTAATCACTCCTCTAACCCAAGTTTGTGACACTGGAAGATGAAATGTCAAAACCTAGGAGAAACATCCAGAATGTGGTTGAGGAGAAAATGTGGGGACTGGTATGGGTGAGGTGAGAATCAGGATGATGAATATGATAAAAGGCGTATGGGGCGGACTGTCTTGGTATGGAAAAAAAAGATATTATAACACTGTAATATTCAAAGAATATGAAAAAGATTGTTAAGGTTGCGGTGGTGGCTGCCATGGTTGCGCTCACCGCTTCGTGCGCTCCGCAGAAAATCGCGGTGACGGCGCACAGAGGATTCTGGAACTGCGAGGAGGCAGGATATGCCGA
>DCMG01000093.1:1206-3789 GCA_002321335.1 Bacteroidales bacterium UBA1628
GGGCTGTGGGGCAGCGAGTTCGATGTACACATCACTTCCGATCTCGTCATGCTCGTGCACCACGATCCGGACATCGACGGGATGCGGATCTGGGATCACAACTACGCTGACTTCAAGGACTGCCGCCTGAAAAACGGAGAGAAAATCCCTACGCTGGATGAATATCTCACCCAGGGCGAGAAGAGCAAAAAGACCGTGCTGGTGTTCGAGCTCAAGAAACAGATCGACAAGGCCCACGAGGACTACATGGTTGACCAGAGCGTCAAAGCTCTCAAGGAGCACGGGCTGTACGATCCTAAGAGAGTGATTTTCATCTCATTCAGTCTGAATATGTGCGAGAGGCTAGCTGCCCTTTGCCCAGGCTTCACCGTCCAGTACCTAGAGAAGGACAAGAGCCCTGAGGAACTCGCCAAGCTCGGAATCAACGGTGTCGATTACCAGTACAAGGTCTTCGCAAAGAACCCTACCTGGTTCAAGCAGGCGCGTGACAACAAGATGAGCATCAACTGTTGGACCGTCAACAAGGAGAAGGACATCCAGAACATGATCGACCTCGGCGTTGATTGCATCACAACCAACGAGCCGCTCCTCGTCCGCAAGATGCTCGGCAAGAGGGAGAAGGTGAAATAAGCCTGAGGCCTTTTATGAATATTCCGCCCGCTTCCTTGTTGATTGAAGCGAGCGGAATTATTTTGAACTTATATTCATGTTATGAACTTAGGTCACTTCGACAGGCTCAGGGCCAAAACAGACCGGTCACTGAGCCTGTCGAAGTGACATGAAAAAACTCATGAACTCGTCAGAACGACCAGGCGAACATCGCACATGGCAGGATTTTCTTTCCATTGAACTCATTGTCATACGGCGAGGAATATTGCAGGCCAAGGCCAAGGAAAGAAGTTCTTTCACGACTGTTGCGGATCGCATAAGCGCACATCAGACGTCCCTGCCAATAATTGAAATCGTAATTTCCTACTGTAGCCAGACCGGTCAAGCTTACCTCAAGGCCATCCGTCCCATTGAAGAAATGACGGTAGGCCATGCCAAGTCCAAGTTTTGCCTGAAAATCGTAATTCTTGGTGGATGACGCATTGTAGAGACTTTCCGAAACCGTCGCCGGAACATAGACACCGAAATCATCACAGACCTTGAACCCCAATCTCTGCTCGACATCCAGCGACCCGATGTCCTTTCCGATCCTTGAACCAACCACATTGAAACTGTAATAGAGTTTATCCACAAATCTACTTTGGGCATGAATGGCTGGAGACAGCACAAAGAACAAGGCCAAAGCCGTCACCAATAGTTTTGCTGTTTTTTTCATAAGGCATTTATTTTTCCGCAATATACAAAACAAAATAGTTTCCACAAGCGTCATCATCCACATAATCCGCTTTGGGATAGCCATTTGTTCCTCCAAAGGCGTGAATCAGTCAGAATCTCGCCCGTAGAAATCACGTAAGAGACCATCACTTGATTTCCAGAAGATCCGACCAGGAGGTGGAGTAGAGGCGGGAGCAGAATTCGCGGCGAATGCCGTCGGAGTAGTGGCCAGGACGCTGGGTGGCGAGCCTCAGGACATTTTTGCCGGAGGTGTTGACCAAGTCCATGACCTTGGAGATTCGGTCGTCACGGTCACGTGTTTCCTGATCAAAATCAAACAGGGTGGTCTGAATCGCGTCGGACTCCACTATGTCGTAGACGGTCACGCCGGCCCTTTTATATTCAAAGCCATCGCGGAAGACCATCCTCAACGCACTCAACGCGGCGGCGACGACCTCCTGGGTGCTGCTGGCGGGGACATCAAGCCGGACGCTGGCGTTCGGGAAGTACTGCGGCAGGTCGTCCCGGAAGCGGTTGGTCTGGATGAACACACCCACTGAATATGCCGCCGTGCCGTCCTTTCGCAACTTTTCGGCGCATTTTCCGGCAAAGTCTGAGACCCTGAGTGTCATCTCATCAAGATCCACGACCATCTTGTCAAACGACCGAGAGGTGCAGATGCTCTTTCGCTTCTCGTTACGCTCGTCCTCAATCATACGATGTCCCTGAAGTTCGGCCCATGTCCTGACACCACCTATTCCCATCATTCCCCGGACCCACTCAGACGGCCTCTGAATGAAGTCCAAAGCGGTCTTGACACCGGAAGCCTCAAGTTTCGGAGCCCCTCGCCAGCCTATTCCCCAAACCTCTTTTATTGGGGTCAACTCCAAAGCCTTACGGATTTTCTCTTCGGAATCTATGACGCAGACACCGCGATACCCTTTGTATTTTTTGGCGAAATGATTGGCGACCTTGGCGAGGGTCTTGGTGCCGGCTATCCCGATACTGACAGGAATGCCTGTCCAGCGGCGAATCTTCGTCACGAGAGCCGAGCATATTCCAGGAAGACATTCGGACGCGACACCGTCCATGTCCATATATGCCTCATCAATCGAATACACCTCCAATCTCGGAGCGACCTCCGCCAGAATAGACATCACCCGCGCGGAAAGGTCACCGTATAGCGTGTAGTTGGACGAGCGTACCACCAGGCTCCCCTGCTCCACCAGATAACGGATCTTGAAGAACGGAGTCCCCATC
>DCMG01000063.1 GCA_002321335.1 Bacteroidales bacterium UBA1628
GTTTTTCACTCTCAAACCTTCAGACAAACAAATCAAAACAGCTTCTAAGGCACAGGATCATACCCGCTGCCGCCCCACGGGTTGCAGCGAAGAATCCGCCAGACGGTCAGGAACAAGCCCTTGATCGGCCCCCATTTCTTGAACGCCTGGATGGCGTAGGTGGAGCACGATGGCTCGAACCGGCAGGTTTTGGGAATATATGGACCGATGCAGGTGCGGTAGAACCAGATCAAAGCCAGGAACGGCGCGATGCACACTTTCCTGATCCGTTGTCTCCAAGGAGGAATATTCCCGCTAGGCTTCATGTCCCGCTATCTTTTGAAGAACCGAGGCGACCTGCTCCCGCACGGCGGCATATTCCAAGACCTCCTTTGTGTTATAGAGGAATAGTATTGAATATCCTTTCGGAGGGAGAAGGTCCTTTTGGATTCTGTAGGCTTCACGCAGCCGGCGTTTCAGCAGGTTGCGTTTGACGGCTCTCTTGAACAGGCGTTTTGGGACGGAGACGATGACGGAATTCGGTTGTGACAGAATCCCACCCTCGTTTGCCTCATCATTTTTAAGGAAACAGTATTTGAGACCGGACGTGAACCCCCAGCGGCCCCGTGACATCAGAGCCGAAATCTTCGACTTCCCGTGAAGCCGTTCGGATTTCGGTAGAGTGAACATCCTGCTACTTGTGGGCTTCGAGGTAGAGTTCTATCGCCCTGGCCACAGACGGAGCCTCCGGTGTCGGAGCCTGGATCTCGATCTTGAGGCCGGCTTCCTCCATTGCCTTCACGATGGATTTCCCGTAAGCCGCGAATTTGATGTCTCCTTGCTGGAACTCCGGAAAGTTCTCGTAGAGGGACTTGATGTCGTAAGGATTGTAGAAGACGATCATGTCGTAGTCCGTAAGGTTCAGACCCTTAAGATCCTGAGGCACGGACTTGACGAACACGGCTGTCTTGTAATCAAGCTTATGGGCCTCCATGAGGTTCGTCAAAGGAGAACTATTGCTTGAATCGGATTGGGTCACAAGGAACTTCTCGCCCTTGTGTTTGGAACCGATCTGCTCTATGATGGAATCCGGGGTGCCGTTTCCGTAGAATATCTTGCGCTTGCGATAGACGATGTGCTTCTGAAGGTACATAGCCACAGCCTCGGTCGTGCAGAAATACTTCGTTGTCTCCAGAACCTTGACCCTCAGCTCATCGCACAGGCCAAAGAACGCGTCAATCGTATGGCGGGACGAGAAAATGATTGCGGTGTAATCCGGAATGTTTATTCTCTGTGCCCGAAACTCCCGTGATGAGAGGGGCTCGATGAGGAAGAACTGCTTGAATGTGATGTCAACGCCGAATTTCTCTTTCAAAGCGACGTAGGGTGCGTCATTCAGAGGAGCGCGCTGTGAGATCAAAATCTTCTTTATTGCCATATTCTTGTTTTCTAATTCGGCCTCCGGTGAAGCTACAGCAACTTGGCTGAAAGCACCAGAACGGTGGTCGGAAGTAATTCAAGGCCGCAAAGATACAAAAATGTTGTGAAAGGATTGCAAGCCGACGCGAAAATCTGTCCCCGCCTGAAGACGTGGATAAGGTATGTCACAGCGATGATGCACAGGAGTATGGTGTGTGTAAGATCCTTGTTTCCAATCGTTGCGTTGAGGATCGCTCCGACAGGGAACACAAACAGGAAAAGGATGATCATGTAATTGTAAAAAGCATGATTGGCAGCCATGAACGCTTTTGTCCTGTAGGAACCCATCTCAAGCTGCCAGTTCAGGAAGAACCTCAGCAGCAGATATGTCAGCATGGTGCCGGAAAAGGCGGCCAATCCCAAGGCGGGAGGGAGTGTGTCCATGTAGTCAGGATGGTAAAGGCCGTGTGAATATGCCACCATGCAGAATGGCACGAACAAGACGATTGCAATCCAGTTGCGGCTGCCGCTCAGCTGAAGGCTGTCCTCAAGGTCAACGTTGCCTTTCCAACGGAGCAGACAATCGCCAAGCGCTGGCAGAATTTTCAGGAAACTTCTGACGCTCAGCAGGAAAATGAATGTGAATATGACCGCGAGGCCACAGAAAACAGGATCGTCGATCATGGGATGGTCAGTTGCCTCTTTTAGCGTTGTAGCCCATATTCCTGAGCAGTCCCGTGACTTTGTCACGCAGGTCACCCTGGATGGTGATCTCTCCGTCTTTGGCCGAGCCGCCTACTCCGCATTTCACTTTCAAGGCTTTGCCAAGCGCCGCCAGATCCTCCTGCCTGCCCACGAACCCACTTACCAGTGTCACCTGCTTTCCGCCTCTGTTCCTTCTGTCGATGGTGACCGTAAGCCGCTGCTTGGAAGGATCAAGGGTATCCTCCTCAGGGTTTTCCTCCTTGGCGTAGTTGAAATTCGGGTCGGTCGAATAGACGACACCGAGCCTTTGCTTCCAATCGTTATCGGGTTTCATGATATTCGTTGTTATATTTTTGCAAAGATAGCGAATCCTTTTGTATCTTTGTCTGCTTATCGGCTTGATTCGGCCGATTTAGGAACATAGTTAGTTTATGGACATTAAGAAATTCAAACTGTGGAACAAGGTGACGGCGTTGGCGGTTCTCGCCATCTCGGCTTTCACCTATCTTTCCACCATTGAGCCGACCGCTTCCTTCTGGGACTGCGGAGAGTTCATCGCGTCATCGTACAAGCTTGAGGTCGGTCACCCGCCGGGAAACCCGGTCTTCCAGCTCATCGCAAGGCTCTTCACCATGTTCACCGGCCCGGACAAGGCCGCTGTGATGGTGAACTCGATGAGCGCGATCTGCTCGGCCCTCACCATATTCTTCCTCTATCTGACCATCGTCTTCCTTGTCAAAAGGGTAATCGTGCCGAAACGTGACGGCGAAGGCGGGACAGGGGAATATTCCTTGGGACAGGCCATCGCCATCTTCGGCAGCGGCGCTGTCGGCGCCTTGGCGTATTGCTTCTCGGACACATTCTGGTTCTCGGCGGTCGAGGGCGAGGTCTATGCCATGTCGTCCCTGTTCACGGCCATGGTCGTCTGGGCGATGACAAAGTGGTACGAGGAGACCGACCGCAGGTACGCCAGCCGCTGGATAGTGCTGATCTCGTTCCTGATGGGGCTCTCCATCGGAGTCCACCTGCTGAACCTGCTGGCGATTCCGATGCTGGTCTATATGTACTACTTCAAGATGAGAGAGGACAAGCCATATTCATTCTGGGAATATGTCAAGATCATGGCCATCTCGGTGGTGATCCTCGGATTCATCCTCTTCTTCATGGTCCCTTACATCCCGAAGACCGCGGCCTATTTCGACCTGTTCTTCGTGAACACTCTCGGGCTCCCGTACAACTCCGGAGCCGCCTTCTTCATCGTGGCTCTACTTACGGCCTGCTTCTGGGGGCTTTTCAAGACCCTCAAGACGGAGAAGGTGTTCTGGAACACGGCATTGCTTTGCTTCACCACGATCGTGATCGGGTTCTCTGTGTTCAGTATCGTGATCATCCGCTCCTGCGCCAAGACTCCTACCAACGAGTACCAGCCGGACAACGCCTTTACCCTTGTGCGTTACCTTTCGCGTGAGCAGTACGGCTCCACTCCGTTGCTTTACGGACAGTACTACGGCGCACCGTATGATATCGAGCGGAAGTCCTATTGGGCACCGCTGGACGGAAAATACAAGAGTGTCCCGGCTCCAATCGATTTCAAGTATGACCGTTCCGGAAAGATGCTGTTCCCGAGAATGTACAGCAATGCAAGCGACAATCACATAAAGTTCTACGAGTCCTATACAGAAGGCAAAGGCACCTCTGTGCCCGGGGCGAAGTACAAAAAGCCGACGCAAGGGGCCAATCTGTCATATTTCTTTGATTTCCAGCTTGGCTGGATGTACTGGCGTTACTTCATGTGGAACTTCGTCGGCCGTCAGAACGAGATTCATTCTCCTTCTCCCGACCTGTTCACCGGCAATTGGGAGAGCGGAATCCCGTTCATCGACAAGATTCATCTTGGCGACCAGAGCAACGCTCCGCAGTGGCTTCAGGACAATCCCGGCAAGAACCACTATTTCTTCCTGCCGCTTCTTCTGGGACTCATCGGCCTGTGCTTCCAGTTCGACAAAGACCGCAGAGGATGTTGGCTGACGTTCCTGCTGTTCTTCATGACAGGAATCGCCATCGTCCTCTATCTGAATCAGGCTCCGTATCAGGTTCGTGAAAGGGACTATGCCTACGCGGGCTCGTTCTACGCGTTCGCCATCTGGATAGGGTTCGCGGTCGCGGCCATATATTCATGGATAGCTTCCGCATTGAAGGAAAAGCACACGGTAGCCGTGGCCGCCGTGACTTCCGTCGCCTGTCTTTTCGTTCCCGCGCTGATGGCGGAGGAAAACTGGGATGACCACGACAGAAGCAACCGCTATACTGCCGTCGAGGTAGCAAAGAACTATCTTAACTCAGTGGGAGAGAATGGCTTGCTCATAACGCACGGCGATAATGACACCTTCCCTCTTTGGTACGCCCAGGAGGTAGAGGGCTTCAGGAATGATGTGAGAATATGCAATACCTCCCTTCTTGGAACGGACTGGTACATAGACCAGATGAGGTATGCCATCAACAACTCCGCCCCGCTGAACCTTTCGATCGGGCAGGACCAGTACCTTTACGGCACCAACGAATGGGTTCCGATCGAGGACAAGCGTGACCAGGCGCTTCTGCTTTCCGACTGCATCACCGTGTTCAAGCATCCTGACGCAAAACTTTTGTATCAGGACGGCAGTAGGCAGGATTATTGGGTTTCCAGAAAGATGATCATTCCGGTCAACAAGGAGAACTGCCTTAAGAGCGGAATCGTGAGCGAGAAGTTCGCGGACCAGATTCCGGACTCCATCGTCATCGAGATCCCTAAGAGCAAGAACTATCTCAGCAAGCCTGAGCTCTTCCTGCTCGATTTCCTCTCCACCTACCAGTGGGACAGGCCTTTGAATATGCTCAATCAGGGCGGTGACCTTAACATAGGCATCAAGAACTACCTGATGTACGAGGGCTTCTCCTACAAGTTCGTGCCTATCAAGAACAAGCCTCAGTCCCTTGAGGTCGGCTTGGTGGACACCGATGACCTGTACGACAAGATCACGGACAAGTTCTGCTTCGATGCTGTCTCCCGCGAGGACTACTGCGTTGACTACCAGAACACCTACACCTTCCTCGGAGTGATGTCTTTAAGGAATATGTTCGTGTCGGCCGCCAACGCGTTCATCGCCGCCGGAGAGAACGACCGTGCCGAGGAGATGCTTGATAAGTGCCAGCAGGTCCTCAAGCCTAAGGAGTACCCTTACGACAACTCTATTCTCGGTTGGGGCACCAACGCCATCTTCCCGATAGAGATGATCAAGGACTACTACGCTCTCGGAAAGCCGGAGAAGGCCAAGGCTCTTGCCACGGAACTGACAAATGAGCTCACCGAGTCCATCAGGTTCTACCTTGACTTCTACCCGATGTGCAAGAGTGACTTTGAATATAACTGCAATCTCATCTACTACATGACCAACGATGTCATCCGCAAGGCCGGTGACAAGGAGTTCGCCGACGAAATCGAAAAATCCCTCGCCGCGTTCCTGTCTGCCCAGTCTTAGAATGTTTCGGAAATCCCGATAGCAGTTATCGAAACAAAGGGATGATAATCCATCCCGAATCGCATGTGGTGTTATAATTTTGCGCCGTCAAACAAAAAGAGCGTAAGA
>DCMG01000088.1:0-1272 GCA_002321335.1 Bacteroidales bacterium UBA1628
GCATCCAGTACAAGTACTTCACCCTGAACGTTAACTCTGGCTATGACGAGGGTGTCACCATCCTGAGCAACGGGGAATCCGGAGACGGTCACCTGACGTTCATCAAGACGCTGACGTCCGAGGAGTCCGCGGCGGGAAAACAGGAAGTGTACCCTGATGTGTTCTCGTCCATCAATCCAGGGCAGACCTTACGGAATGGCGCACAGCTGTTTATGTCCAATGCCACGGTCAAGAAGGTGGACTATTCCGGCCTTCTGATCGCTACCAACGATGAGAACGGCACGATGTGGCATATGGAAGCCAAGACTTTCCAACTGTTCAAGAAGTCGAGTATGCTTTCGGCAGGTTCACAGTTCAAGGAGTTCGGCGGTGAGCTGGCCTCATCGTCCGGATTCGCGGCGTTCATCCTCGGCGAGAACTCGCACATCTACCGCTATGACATGATGATGGGCGACTACACCGATATGGTTGACATTAAACCGATGACCGGCATATTCGGAGGAGTCTCCCGCAAGACATCGAATGACGCTACTATCCGCTCGACATATTACCGCAACTCCGACAGCCTCGCTGTCAGAAGGACCGCTTCCGCAGGAACCATCTACTACACACTGGAAGGCTATGATGTCGTGAATATGGCAACTCTGCGTACCGCGAAGACCAATTCCCTCTATGTCCTGTTCAGAAGCAAGACCAATCCTAATGAATATGTCATCAAGAACACCGATGGCATCGGTGGCTCCGGAGCCATCAAGACTTGGGGAAGCACCGTCACGTTCACGACTGACGACCTGAAGATGGACAGCAATTGCAAATTCCTTAACACCAAGCATTCCGCTGACGTGTACTACGTTTACGACAATGCGGTTTACCGTTGGTCGTTGATCAGCGCTCCGGTCTCAAAGCCGACAATCACTCTTCCTGCCGGAGAACAGATCCGTGACATAGCCACCAACTTCCTGGGCAAGGACAAGGGAGACAACGGAGAGGATCTGCTTTACATAGCGACGTACAACCCGTCCAGATCCGGAGAGAAGAAAGGCAGTCTGTATGTTTACAGATTCTCGGACGACACGCTCGTGAAATCCTACGAGGGCATATTCTGGGATCCTGTCTCGGTTATGTATAAGTACCGGGTTAACTAAACTGATAATCCATAATATTTTAGAATACAACTATGACAAAAAGGAGCATTATCCTCGCTTTGGTCGCCGCCGCGCTGTTGGTTCCGTCCACAGACGCGGCAGCGTCCGTGTTTAAGAAAAAGAAGAA
>DCMG01000088.1:1379-7597 GCA_002321335.1 Bacteroidales bacterium UBA1628
TGCGGAAAGACTTTCAACCTCTACCGCACGTCCAAGGACAAGATCTACATGGGCTTTCCAAGGAATATGATGGGTCGCAGGATGCTTGTGGGCAGCACGATCACCGCGACAAGCAATCCGTCCTACCTGAATGTGGGCTACAAGTACGCCAAGCCGACATATTTCCAGATTGACTTGAAGGACAGCCTTGTGGTGCTGACGGTTCCCGGGACCAACGCCACAAGTTCCGATCCCGGGATGCGGACCGCACTTGAACGCAACTATATTCCCAAGGTGTTGAGAAGGATAGCCGTGCAGGCAACCAGCAAGGACAGCTCGGAGGTGATTTTCGATGTCACATCTCTCATTAATTCAGTCGCTCCTAAGGGTAAGAACTTTTCCCTCACTAAGGCCGCTGATGAGAAATCAACCTGGTTCGGCGACCTTAAGGCATTCAGCGACAACGCCTCTGTGAAAGTGCACTCAAATGTGGACTTCACAAAGACTTTTCTCATGCTTAAAGGCAAGGTCGGTTCAGGCTCGATGGCCTACACGGTCTCATTCATCCTTCTCCCGGAGAGGCAGATGCCGGCTCGTGTGCAGGATTCCAGGATCGGGGTGTTCCCGGTAGGTCCGGGAGAGGGTAGTGTGAAGTACAATTTGTCTTCCGCCGAGGACGGGTTCAAGGGCTATGTGCTGGCCTCACGCTGGAGGCTTGAGCTCTCGGACACGACAGCCTGGCAGAAAGGCCAGAAAGTCACGGTGAAGAATCCGATTGTCTGGTACGTGGACAACTCCTTCCCGGAGGCATGGAAGGCTCCTATCAAGAAAGGCGTCCTTGCGTGGAATCATGCCTTCGAGGCGATCGGTCTCAAGGACGTGATGCAGGTGCGTGACTTCCCGACCGCTGAGGAGGATCCGCGGTTCGATCCTGACAATCTGAAATATTCATGCATCCGGTACGTACCGGACGCCACGATGAATGCGATGGGGCCGTCTTGGGTGGATCCTGTGACCGGCGAGATTCTGAACGCCTCCGTGCTGGTTTACAACGATGTCATAAAACTCATCAACAATTGGCGATTCGTGCAGACCTCGCAGGTGGACGAGAAAGTCCGCGCGGTCAAGATGCCGCAGGACATCATAGATGAGTCCCTAGTCTATGTGATCTCTCACGAAATAGGTCATACTCTGGGACTTATGCACAATATGGGTGCGTCTTCGGCCTATCCGACCGACTCTTTGAGAAGTGCGTCCTTTACCGCCAGATACGGCACGGCGCCGTCGATCATGGACTATGCCCGCTTCAACTATGTGGCTCAGCCTCAGGACAAGGGAGTGAAGCTTGTGCCTCCGTCACTTGGTGTGTATGATGAATATGCCATCAAGTGGCTGTACACCCCTGTCATCGGTGCGAAGGATATGTGGGAGGAGTATTCCATCGCGGAAAAGATCATAGACGAGAAGGCGGACGATCCGCTTTACCGTTATGGAGCACAGCAGGTTACCACCTCATCCAGCTACGGGGCCTACGATCCGAGCGCAAGGACTGAGGATTTGGGTGACGATCCGATCAAGTCCAGCGACTACGGAATCAAGAACCTCAAGTACATCCTTCCAAAGATGAATGAATGGGTCGGCGCCGATGACTGCGATTTCACCCACAGGAACGACCTCTACATCCAGCTGACAAATCAGTACTATCGCTACATTGGCAATGTGCTGGCTCAAGTCGGAGGAATATACCTGAACAATGCCAAGGAGGGTGCTGCTGTCAAGCCATCGGTCCCAGTCTCCAAAAAAGTACAGAAGGCCTCTTTGAAATGGGTGGTCAGCCAGCTTCGTTCATCTTCTTGGATTAATGACCCGGACGTGACATCCAATCTGCCGTTGGCGGCTCCGCAGTCCAACAAGATCTGCGCCCAGGTGGCCAAGACACTGGCTTCCACCGTCCCGGAGAATGTCATCCTTGCGTCGGCTGTTCCAGGTGAAGGCATGCCTTATACGGTAAATGAATATTACAACGACCTGTACAACGAGGTGTTCGCTTCCTCGATTGCCGGGCGCAGGCTGACATCGGAGGAAAAGACTCTCCAGAGGGAAGTCTTGACCGCTTCTTCAAAAGGGGTGAAATCAATGCTCTCCAAATCATTGGCGGAAGAATCTTCTGTTGATGAATATGCTTCTGAACCAATGTGGTGCGGCTATGAAGATGTGACCCTTGGTGAGGGTGACGCCCCTTATCAGAAGGCGGTGAGCGTTCTGTCCATCGATGAGGGTGACGGGTGCCGGATCGTGTTCCTGAACAAGGTCAAGGCTTTGGCCACGTCACGCAAATCCTCCGCTCCGGTAGAGGACAGGGCTCACTACGAGTACCTTCTCGCCCGTGTCAACGCGGCTCTTCAGAACCAGAAGTAAACTCCTCGGTCGCTGAGCCTGTCGAAGCGACCGGACGAAAAATATTGTCGAAGCGACCGGGCACTAATGCATTGTCGAAGCGACTTAAACACACAAAAATATTCATTAAATGAGAATTACCCCAATAATTGCGGCCGCCGCATTGGCCCTCTCCGCCTGCTCCACCCTGAAGGATGGCGAGTACAACCTTTCTGTAGTCTCCACCGGAGACGGTCACGGTTACTGGTTCGCCAATCCAATAGAGGACGGAGGCAAGGCCAGAGGCTCCCTGATGTCCCAAAGCGCGTTTGTGAACGGAATCCGCAAGTCGAAAGGAGCGGACAACGTCATCCTGGTCGATGCCGGAGACAACTTCTTCGGCAACGGCGCGCCGTTCTACTACAACTATGTTGACACGGCAGCCGCCCATCTCTATCCGAGACTGGCTTCCTACATGGGATATGACGCGGTCATCGCCGGTCATTCCGATTTCGAGTCAGGTCATCGTGTCTATGACCGTGTCGCCAAGGAAATGAAAAAAGAAGGCATTCCTCTTCTTGCCGGCAACGCCTTGTCCGACAAGAACGGCAAACCATATTTCCCGGCATATTCAATAATAAAGAAAGGGGGAGTCAAGGTCGCTGTTCTGGGGTACACCAACGCCGACAATGCCTCGCTGATGGACGGAAGCAGCGTCTCCGGCATTCACTTCGAGTCGCTTCAGCCTCTGGTTCAAGAGGATGTGGACAAGGTCCGCTCCAAGGAGAAACCTCAGGTAGTGATTGTCGTCGCTCACACTTCGATGGGTAAGGGTGACGGGCAGAACCTTGAGAAGCAAGGCCTTGACTTGTTCAAGAGCCTGAGGGGAGTGGACGTTGTCATCGCAGGACATGACCATTCCAACAAGGTGATGAGCGCTGACAGCGTGGTTGTTCTTGACTGTGGCAGGGCCGGCCAGAACGCCGGCGTGACCGACATCAAACTTGTCGTCAAAGGAGGAAAGGTCGTAAGCCGCGCGCTGGACGCCAAAATGGTTTCCATCAAGGTCGATGAACATGACACCGCGATGGAGGATGCCTTCCGACCGGACTACGACAAGGTTCATGGTTTCATGACGAGCACGGTCGGCGAGATCAAGAAAGATCTGGTTTCCAGAGAGTTCTACTACAAGCAGTGCGACTACCTGAACTTCCTCCACGCCCTTGCTTTCAGCGCTTGCCCGGTGGACATCTCCCTGTCGGCCACACTTCTGATTGACGGTAAGGTCTCTGCCGGGGAGGTCCGCTATCAGGACATCCGCAAGGTCTATCCTTACGAGAACAAACTGGTTGTGCTTAGGCTGACCGGAGCCGAAATCAAGAAATACCTTGAGGCAAGCTACGATGCTTGGATCAACACGGTGGCGGATCCTTCTGACGGCAGTCATGTCCTGAAGATCAAGCAGTCCAAGGACTACTCCACCGGAAAGATGGTCTGGAAACTCGCCAAGAGCCCGGCCAATTTCGACTCCGCCGCCGGAATCAACTACACGGTTGATGTGACAAAGCCTTACGGCTCCAGAGTCACAATCACCGGAATGGCGGACGGAAGGGCATTCGAAATGGACAAGGAATATACAGCCGCGATAACCACTTACAGGTCTGTCGGCTCCGGCGGTCTCTTGAAAGCTGCCGGTCTTGCTGACTCAAAGTCTGTCGAAGACAGGATTGTCTACCGTGGCCCGGAGTTCAGGACAATTCTCTATGAGTATTTCAAGAAGTACGGCAGTGTCGATCCGGCAGTCATAGGCGACCCTAAAGTCATCGGCTCTTGGAAATTCATCCCGGAATCCGCTCCCGCCGCCATCAAGGCCGATGTGGAATTGCTTTACGGGAAATAATGAATATCTTTGCGTTAATGAAAAAGAGATTACTGGATAACGTTGTCCTTGCGGTGGCCGCTCTGCTCGCCGCGGGGACATATTCATACGCCCAGACTCCGGCGACTCCGGAGCAGAGGGCGGCTGTTGAGGAGGAATACGGGGTGAAGAATGTCGTGCGCAAGTATGACACCCATGCCGAGATGATGGCTGATCCGGACAGAACCGGCGGGGAATATTTCATGTACAGTTTTGACGACGTGAAGTTGACATCGGCCCCTAAAGGCTACAAGCCGGTTTATATCAGCCATATCGGCCGTCACGGCGCAAGGTATGCGATCAGTGACCCCATTTATGAGAATCTCCGCAAGGTTTTCATGAACGCTCATTCGGCTGGAAAACTGACCGAGGCAGGGGAGTCTCTCCGCAAACGGTATGAGGCTTTTTACCCGTCAGTGGCTCATCGTGGCGGAGAGCTGACCCACAAAGGTCAGGATCAACTTCGCGGCATAGCCGATGTGATGTACAAGTCATTTCCTGAGGTTTTCAAGGGCAAGACCAACGCCGAGGTTCTGTGCACGGTAACTCCTCGCGTGATAGTCAGCATGACTTCGTTCATGGACGAGCTCAAGGGGTTGGACAAAGACTTGACTTTCACACTTGAATGCAGCAAGTCGGTCATGCCGAGGATTCATCCGACCGGATCGATGAATCCGTACCGGGTCAAGACCAAGATTCCGGCTGCCGCCAGAGCGCAGGCTGACAGTCTTCGTGCGGCAAGGGTGGATGTCAAGGGATTCTGCTCCAAGTATTTCAATGATACGGACTATATAGAGAAAGAATATGGGCTTTGGAAGTTTGAACTGGACTTGAGGAGTGTCATCATTGATTTTCAATGTCTGGACGATGTCCCTGCCGACCGGTTCGAGGACGTGTTCACCCCAGAGGAACTCTTCGCGATTTGGGAAGTGTGGAATTTCAATGGTTATCTCAGCATGGGACGCTCTCCGATGACTGACAACAAAGGGTGTCTCAGCACCGCCGCCATCCTCAATGACATGATAAAGAGCGCTGACCGTGACCTCGCTTCCGGAGACATCAACTTGAGCCTCAGGTTCTCGCACGACATAGCCATCCTGCCTTTGGTTTCGTACATGAAACTGGACAACTTCGGTGCTGTGCTGACCGATCCTTCGGACGTGAAAAACTGGTGGAGGAGTGATTTCGTCCCGATGGCCTCCAACCTTCAGCTAATTTTCTACCGTAGCAGACGCACCCCTGAAATCCTCGTCAAAGTCCTTTACAACGGCCACGAGGCCTCTCTCCCGATTCCTCAGTCCGCCCCATCCTTCTATTCCTGGACCGCTTTCAAGGAATATTACAGGAATTAAGAAGTTTTGTATATTTGCAGATAGAGAAACTATAGCGCTGCATGATCCGGGCGATTCCTCCCGCGAAGTTACTCGAACCTTGGAGCCAGACCTGTCAATGCGGCTGTTATCGCTTTGGCAAGTCTCTCATGTCCTTCGTCTGTCGGGTGTAATCTGTCTTTGTCCCGAGGAAAATAATCCTTCTGCGAGCGGTTGAGCGGGAATATTCCCGAAATGGCGTTGAGGTCGATCACCGGCACCGCCCAGACATTTCCCGCCTCCTTCACCGCATTGATGTACGCGTCAACATATTCCCCGCATCTGTTGGTGTAGTTCTCGTCCGGCTGGATGTTGGTCTCGCTGAATTTGGCATACCCCCTGTGAAGCGGTGTCATAAGGATGATCTGCTGGTGAGGGTACATGTTCTTTAGGGAGTCTAGCGCTATGTTGATCCTGCCCTTGAATGTGTTTGAGTCGAAATTCGGGGTCCTGTGCCTTCTCGTCTGCATAGACTTCGGCTCTCCGTTGGCAGCCTCCACTTGGACATATTCTTCTGTAAACCATTCGCCGATCGGAACGCCTGCGTTGAAGTCGTTGGTTCCCATCAGGATGAG
>DCMG01000088.1:7744-10477 GCA_002321335.1 Bacteroidales bacterium UBA1628
CCACGCAAGGTACAATCCCGATCTCCCGCGCCATGTACCAGTAGTACTTCTCTGGTCCGTTCGCCACCTGCGGATCCGAAATCGAATCCCCGATGATCCCGACCCTCGCTCCGTACCACGGGTGGGTTGTGTCCACCACAGTATTGACGGAAGTGGTTGCGTTGGCTTTTCCCTGCGCCAAAGCGATGTTGGCTGTAAGTGTTCCAGCCGCCAGCAAGGCGACAGCCTTGATGATGAGTGATGTGTTCCTTTTATTCATTCTGTCTGATTTTTTTGTCGGTCACCGCATCAAGCCAAGACCATCTATGATGGGATTTTTTATGTGGTTGACCAATGGGGTGCAAATATACAACTAGTATCGGAATGTCCAAAATTCACAGTGCCTTATGGAAATCTCTATCTATTATTGCTCCTGTCGAAGGTAAAATAACATACAACGGCAGCATTATCTTCATATAATGCTGCCGTTGTTGTCGTTGAAGGGGAAAGGGGAAGACGAACTTCTAGAAGGATCTTTTCAAGGCTAAAGGCTTGAAATCTGTCACCGCTGGATCAGGCCGTCAATATCTCGAAAAATCCACGATGTTTCATCCTTGCATATAAGTCTCCGGATGAGGTGATTATTTGTATAGGGTGAATTTGCCGATCATTTCTTTTGCGAAAAATCCGGCAAAAATGTAAGTTTGCAAAACCATATCTATGAATGCGATGAAACAATTGTACATAGCCTTGTTTTTATTGATGTCAGCATTGGTGATGTCCTGCGGTAACAAAGAGGTTGGGCGGATTATGGATTCTGCCGAGAACGTTATGTGGACAAGCCCTGACAGTGCGCTATCAGCGTTGGAATCAATAGACACGCTGAGTCTTAAAACCAAGGCGCAGCGTGCGAGGTACTCTCTACTGTACACTATGGCGTTGGATCGGAATCACATTACAATCCCGGCTTTGCGTGTCATCAAGCCGGCTGCGAGCTATTATGAACGTCACGGTTCCAGTGATGACAAGATGAAGATGTATTTTTATCTTGGAACAGCGCAGTATGACACTGGAGATCCGGAATCCGCAATAGCTAGTTATATACGTGCGAAGGAATATTCATCCCGTTCGGACAAGCTTGTGTTCAAGGGGATCATCAGCTCCTCCATTTCCGATGTCTATTTATGGAACAATAATAATTCGGAGGGCATTTCATATTGTAAGGAGGCTTGTGATTATTTTGCCCAAGCTAAGGATTCTTTCCGTTTGTGGAATACTACCGGGTCTTTGGCGAGCCTTTATTCGAATATTCAGGACTGGATTAAGGCGGATAGTCTTTACTCTATATTCTTCTCGCAACCGATCCGTGACACCTCAATTTATGCGGAACAATTATTGAATCTTGCGTGGAACAACATCTTCAAACCCAATTCCAATCCTAACGAATCCATTGAACTATTCAGAAAAGCTACTAGAGAATTTGGCATAACGCCTTCTATAAGCGATTATTGTGTCTATGCCTATGCTTCTGAAATCATAGGAGACCACGATACTGCAAATGATATGATCCAGCAGTTGGAGAAAGCGGACAGCAGCTCGACTATCTTAAAGATCTGGAAGTATCGGATATTCAAGCATCGTGGAAATTATAAGGATGCATTAGTGTGTTTCGAACATTCAATAGACGATAGGGATTCTGAGATTTGGAAAACAGTTGGCCAATCAGTGGCACTGGCACAGTCTGATTATTATGAGGATAAGTCTTTATTGCTTGATAGGGATAGAAAGATTCAACGTCAGATGAAATGGATAATCATTCTTCTTGGTTTGATGATAATTACATTTGTTCTGGGCATTCATTCAAAACTTAGAAATGAGTTGCAACGTCAACTGGAGGAAATGTCCTCTCTTAAAGATGAAGTGGACCAAAGGCTTAATGAATCACTCATTTGTGAGGCTGAGCACCAGCACTCCATAGACTCGCTGAGGTCGGCTAATAAATTGGCTGAAAAGAATATACAAATCTTGTCTGAAGAACTTTCCAGTGCCGCTGAAAAGGAACATGTGTTGATGGGGTTGAGGGCTAAATATGTCGAAGCGAATAAACGGCAGTATGCCCAATTGAATGTTTTATGCCGACAGTATTTGGAATCTTCCAATTCTTCCAAAGGAGGAAATGATAAGATTTATGCTGAAGTTAAAAAGATCCTTGCGATATTGGATGAGCCGAACCAAAGGGAGCTTGAGTCTATGCTTGACGACAATCTCGATGGTATAATGACAAAACTACGCACCGAAATGCCGAATACGGCCGAGAAAGATTTTCGTTTTATTACCTTCTTAATCCTCGGTTTCGACACCAAGACCATAGCCCGAATGATGGGCTATAATGTTAGCTCTGTTTACACAAAGCGGCACAATATCAAAGATAGAATTGCGAAATTAGAGAGCAAACATCAGACTCTTTTCTCGGAATTTATATCTTGATAAGGCTATTGGTTTGATAATTAGCGTGTTGCTATTTTGTTGTAAATGTTGGCTGTTGATTAATATATTGATAATTAATAACTTGACGGGCAAAAGTAAGAAAATGATATTTTGCTGGCCCGTAACTGATTAGTAATAGACTAATTACATTTATCGAAAGTAAAACTTTTTTTAATTGAGTTATCAACCTTTCTCCCGAACTTTGCAGTCGGAAATAATACGTTTTATTATGAGAAAGGTTATACTATTATTATTGGCACTGCTGAC
>DCMG01000088.1:10540-13144 GCA_002321335.1 Bacteroidales bacterium UBA1628
CAAAATGAAGACATCAAACCTATTTCGGTAATGGAAATAAAGAAACCGGCTCCAAAAGGTAATCATGCTCCAGCGAAAATTCAGGTTGAGTGCTTTTATTATTCATTCTCGAATAGTCTTGAGTTGTCATTCCTATCCAATCTTGGAGCAGTGGCAGTGTCTCTTGAAAATCAAACGACAGGTGAAATCCAAGAGTATGTTGGAAACAGCACTTCTGGAAGGATGTTGATTCCTGTCGGATCAGGTTCTGCATACCGAATGGACATTGTGACTGAAAATGGCCATAATTACTATGCTGTATTCTTCACGAGTGCTGAAGATTATGAATGATAATCAGAATATTCTCTTAGACACCTAATTATTAATATCTTTAAGTTAAATGTTGTTATGAACAGAATTGCACTATGGGCTTTGGCGATTATGTTATGTTTCAAGGCTGGGGCGCAGGACCGGAATGTCCGGCTGGATTTCCTTGGGGCGGCCAATGCGGTTGGAGTGTCTTATGACGCCCGGTTCAAGGGGGATTCCGGATGGGGATTCGCCGCTGGGATCGGATACGGCTTCGGCATCGGTAACTGGTTTAAGATCGATGGTGTCGGCGTGCCAGTTGAGACAAACTATTTGACCGGAGGCCGAAAGCACCATTTCGAGGTCGGTGCCGGAATGTCCAACGGGGTGTATTTTAACAAGGTCACTGAATATAAGAGCATTGACGCGGATGGCCTTACTGGTGTTATTCCGGAGGAGGTGAGGAAGACCCAGTGGGGATATTTACTCTATGCGAATGTCGGTTACCGCCTTCGTACGGAAAAGGGCTTTGTGTTCCGTTGCGGTTTAAACCCATCGTACGGTTTCGGAAAGTATGGCCTTTCCAAATCTATTTTCTATCCGTACTTCAGTCTGGGATATTCGTTTTAGTCTGTAAGTAGTGATGGTGGCGGCAAGTGTCCGGATTTTGTTAAGTGAAGCTTTGAGGAGAAGTCGCCTAATCGTACGACCAGAGGAGCAATAATGGGGAAACTTGCTCCTGTCGAAGACCAAATAGCATACGAAGGCAGCATTATCTCTCGAAAATGCTGCCTTCGTTGAGGTCTATCGTAGGTCCTGCAATCAGCAGAAATGCTTGCCTCGGAGAGTCACCCGGCTGATGAACGGGGGCTGGTGGCAGTAATGGATGAAGGCGAGGGACGGGACGGACTTGCATCTATTCAGAGATGTTATTCAAGTTCTGTGTTATTATCTGATTCTAATATGCTGATCATTTCACTTGGGGATACTACGAATGGTTTTGCCGGAAAATGCTTTAAATTGCCTGTCACCAGATATGACTCGCTCTTTGATAATGCGATTTCGTAAAACACGATGTCTTTGGGATCTGGAAAATCAATGTCTGTAGCAGGAGTTTTGTCAAGACTTAGACCATCAGTGACAATGGCTTTAAGAACAGTCTTTATCAAGGATTTATCCAAATGAAATTTATCCCTTGAAAGAACAGAATTGTACTCGGAAAGGATTTCATCATTGTACAAAGGGATAATCTTGCCTTGAATGATGGCACGGAAAACCTTCACAGGATTGGACTCGATGGATTTTGAGATCAACGCGGAAACGAGGACATTCGTGTCTATGACCGCATAGATTTTACTTCTCATCACGGGCTTCTTTTATCTCTGCGTTTATCTCGTCTAAGGAAAGATCCTGCGCTCCGGCCGAAGCCGCTTGCTTGCGCATTTCCAGAAATGCGTTCCACGCATCATTGTTGATTTGCTCTTTTGTCGATGCTTTGATTTCAAAAGGGATTCTTCTTTCACGCACCACAGTTTTCATGAAAACTGTGATCGCTGCCGTGCTTGTGAATCCGAAATCATCGCAGATGCTATCGAAATTCTTTTTTAAGGTATCATCTACCCTCATAGATAGTGTTGACTGTGCCATAATACATTGTGCTATGTTTGTATTGGCAAATATAATACAATGTGTTGGTTTGCGCAAGAAGGTTCGACTATCCACAAATATGCTTGCCGCGGAGAATCACCTTGCTGATGAACGGTGTCTGGTGGCAGTACGGGATGAAGGCGAGGGACGGGACGGGGGTCGTGACGATGAGGTTGGCGAGTTTGCCGACGGTAATTGAGCCCAAATCCTCGGCGACACCCATCGCGTAGGCGGAGTTCAGGGTGCAGGCGTTGAAGGACTGGGCCGGGGTGAGGCGCATTCTGATGCAGCCTAAGGCCATCACGAAACGCATGTCACCTGATGGAGAGGAGCCAGGGTTGTAGTCCGAGGCCAGGGCTATGCCGAGGCCCTCGCTGACATATTCCTTGGCCATGCCGTAAGGGATTCCGAGGAAGAAAGACGAGCCGGGAAGCATCGTAGGCATTGTGCGTGAGTCCCTTAACGACTCGATCTCCGCGTCTGTGGTGCGCTCAAGGTGATCGACCGAAAGGGCGTTGTGCTTCACGGCCACCTGCACGCCGCCTGAGCATGCCAGCTCGTTGGCGTGGATTTTCGGGATGAGGCCGTAACTCTCTCCTACTGAAAGGATGCGATCCGTCTCGGAAACCGTGAAGAAACCCTCGTCGCAGAACACATCGACATATTCAG
>DCMG01000119.1 GCA_002321335.1 Bacteroidales bacterium UBA1628
TTCTTCAGGATGAAGAACATCTCAGTGGGCTACACGTTCCGTGGAAACTGGATGAAGAAAGCCAAAGTGGACAACCTGCGCGTCTATGCAAGCGGCAACAACCTTCTGACCTTCACTAAATACAAAGGCCTTGATCCGGATTTTGTCAACACCAACATCTGGAACATGGGTACCGACAGTTTCGCCTATCCTAACACGCGTTCGGTGATGTTCGGAGTTGAATTCACATTTTAATCACAAAATAGACTTTTAAGTTATGAAATACATTTATGGATTGATGATAGGAGCTGCCATGGCACTCACAGGCTGCAGCTCCGACCTACTGGACATCCAGAATCCGAACGAGGCGACTACCGGAACTTTCTGGAAGACCGCTGAGCAGGCGGAGGCCGGCATAAACGCATGCTATAGCTCCCTTTACAAGGAAGGAACGTGGATGAGATGGCTGTCCTTCAGATATGACCTCACATCAGACGAGGGATGGAGCACCTCTCCGTGGCTTGAGCTTGGAGACTGGACCCGCTTCGGCTACAACAACTACAACTTCTACGAAGGCAACATCGTGCACTGGGAATGCTTCTACAGAGGTATATTCAGATGCAACCAGGTTCTTGGGAAAGTGCCGGAAATCGAGATGGACGAGACCCAGAAAAACAAGATCCTCGCCCAGGCGCAGTTCATGAGAGCTCTGTGGTATTTTCAGATCAATCTTCTTTGGGAAAAAGGTGTCCTTCTGACCGAAACTGTCGGACCTGATTATGTTCCGGAGGAGGCAACCGAGGCTCAAATCTGGGAGCAGATCGAAAAAGATCTCAAGGCCGCGCAGCAATACCTTCCGGAAAAGTGGGACGCTGCTGATGTCGGCAGACCGACACTAGGAGCAGCGAAGGCTCTTCTGGGCAAGGCTTACATGCAGCAGAAAAAGTACAGTGAGGCGAAGACCGAGTTCAAGTGGCTGATCGACAAGGAATCCACCGGACTTTACGGGTTGATCGACAACTGGGTGGACAACTTCACTGACAGAGACGAAAACAACAAGGAGGGAATTTTCGAGATCCAGTTCTCCGACCTTAATAAAGGTGGAACCGGCAACGATGCCAGCATGGCGTTCGGTTTCCAGAGGACACAGTTCTACGCCCCGGGTGGAAACGCTGGTGTGGGCTGGGGTGACGGCAAAGCCCGCAGATGGCTTGTGGACGAGTATCTCAAGGAGAAGCGTGCGGATGGACGCAACGACCTCAGGCTCTACAACAGCATCTTATATAAAGGTTTCGGTGATGATTTCCCGGACCAGAGCAAGCAGTACTACAAGCAGGCTGATGCCTCCAAGTGGTTTGACGAGTGGGGACAGGGCAAGGATGACTGCTACATCAGGAAGTACAGCACCTCGTACTATCGTGACAGGGAAGATTATTTCGCTCCTAACAACTACAGGATAATGCGCTACGCTGACATTCTGCTAAACTACGCTGAATGCATCGTAATGACAGGCGGAACAGCGTCCGAGGCCGCCAAATATGTTGATGAGGTCAGGGAGCGCGCTGGAATGAAGAAACTGTCGGAGAGTGAATATATTCAGAAAAACTACCCTGATTGTCTCTCCAGCAAGGAAGGATTCATGAACAGACTTGAGATAGAAAGGACGCTTGAACTTTGCTTCGAGGGCTGGAGATGGGCCGATCTCAAGAGATGGGGTGTGCTCGAAGACCAGACCAAGATCAGCCAGATTGCGAAGTACCGTGATCCTGACTTCGAGAACTTTGTCATCGGCAAGCACAACAGGCTACCTCTTCCTACAAAAGAGGTGGACATCAGCAAGGAGACTCCTACAAGCACTCCGAAACTTCCTCAGAATCCTGGTTATTAGTGAATATATTTGATAAGGATTATTTGGTTTTGTTAAATTTGCGGCAGGAGAAGGCCGGGTCAAGCCGGCTTTCCCCTGTTTAGTAATTAAAAACAAGCTGCTGCTTACATTTACTATCATTGATTATGAAACGCATAGTGATTTTTGTCTCATTGGCACTGTTTGCTTGCTTGTGCGCCTGCGGAGCCAAGTACACTGATCCTGATGACATAATTGTTCCAAAGGCTTCTTCACCTGTCCAACTCGCAGACCCGTTCATTATGCTTGACGGGGGCACCTACTACGCCTACGGTACACACGCTGACTCCGGAATAGAGGTCTTCACCTCAAACGATCTTAAGGAATGGACTTTCCAAGGACTCGCACTTCAAAGCAAGGATGTCTGGGCGGACAGATGGTTCTGGGCACCGGAAGTCTATAAAGTCAACGGAAAGTACTATATGTACTACTCGGCCGATGAACATATCTGTGCAGCGGTCTCTGACTCTCCGCTCGGTCCTTTTACTCAAAAGAACAAGGCTCCTATGATAACTGATGAGAAATGCATTGACAACTCGCTTTTCATCGATGACGATGGCAAGCCATACATGATCTTCGACAGGTTCAACGGTGGGCTAAACATCAATGTGGCCGAACTTGAGGATGACCTGCTCACCATCAAAAGAGGGACTGTCACTCCTTGCATCCACATGTCGCAGAGTTGGGAGAAAGTCTATCCAACAGTAAACGAAGGCGGTTTCGTGATCAAACACAAAGGGTTGTACTACATGATATATTCCGCCAACAGCTACGAGAGTCCAAACTACGGAATCGGATGTGCCACAGCCGAGAAAATCACCGGGCCGTGGACCAAATACGATGAGAATCCCATCCTTCAGTTTCCTGGAGATCTTCAAGGAGTGGGACACGGGACTATATTCAAGGACAAGGAAGGACAACTCTGGATAGTGTATCATTCGCATTGGAGCAAGGCCTCCATCCATCCAAGAATTATGCACATAGGAAAAGTCAGCTTTGAGAATGTCGGTGGCATTGACCGCATGAGGATAAGCAAGGACTACTTCACCCCTGAACAAAAGCGATAAACATAAAACACAAAAACAACAAAATGAACTTAAAAACAATCACGTTACTGTACTCCGTACTGATTGCGGGGACACTTTTAGCTCAAAGTCACTCTGATGCTAAGGCATTTGATGACAGTGCCTTTTCCTATTCATTAGACCTGAAGACTCCGGGCAACCCTGCCACGCATCACCAGTTGACTGCGGTGAGCACTGGCGACGGAAAACAGACCCTGATAGCAGCGGAAAGCCTTCCGGTCGCCATATTCAGAAGCGAGACCAAGACTCCGGAAGGAGAGTCGGTACGGGTGGCGATAACCGCTATTGAAGATGTGAATTTCTCTTACGGAGAGTCCTATGCGACCGGACTCGCACATTCCGACAACATGTTCTACATGCCTGGGTTCTGGTACCGTCAGAATCTTCGTTCTCCCCAGACCGCACCTTCTTTCCACACATCTGACAGCTGGATCGTGAGGGAAGACCGGCTCAGCACTCCGCTCACGGCTGTCTTCTGCCCGTCAGACGGGAAAAGCTACTCGGTCATAAGGAAAGATAGGTTCCCTTACGAAGCCCTGACCACCCACAAAGAGGGAGAAGTGATTGTCTCCGGCAAGACTTCAATCGGCTACACGGGCTTCTCGAATCAAGACGGAAAGACAATGTTGAGGTACGGATTCCCTTACAGAGAGGAGCCTAAGACCTACATCAGGAAACTCACTTTGGCTCCGCCTGTCCAGGCCTTCCAACATCTCAAGGCCGGAGAGAGCGTCATTCTGGAATGGGAGATAACCGGCAGAGACGCAGTGGACTACACCGACTGTGTAGGCAAGACATGGAGGTACTGCTACGACACCTACCGACCACGGAAGGTCGAGGGAACATATTCAGTGGATCTCATGAAGAAGACGATGAGCCGCTATTTCCTTGACTCGTACGTCGCGTCCACTCCGGTGAACTACTATGCGAGCCCAAGGATGGAGGTGGCCACTTGCGCAAGTCCGCAGAGAGCGGAGATCGGCTTCGTTGGAAGAACCCTGCTGAACGCTTTCAACGCCCTTGAATATTCCGAAGCGGTGGGCGAGGAAAAGCTTGCAGTGCAGGCGCGTTCCATCTTCGACTCATACCTTGCGCACGGATTCTCCCCGGCAGGCTTCTTCGAGGAAGTCATCGAATGTCCGTCCGGAAAGACAAAAGAGACTCACTCCATTCGCCGTCAGTCAGAGGGAATCTACGCCATTCTCTACTACCTTGACTACGAGAAAAGGCAAGGGCGGCTGCACAAGGATTGGGAGATGAAGATCAAGAATATGCTCGATCTGTTCCTCGGAATCCAGAATCCTGACGGAAGCTTCCCTCGCAAGTTCAAGGATGACCTCTCGTTGGTTGACCCTTCAACAGGCAGCACGCCTTCAGCCACTCTGCCGCTGGTGATGGGCTACAAGTTTTTCAAGGACAAGAGGTATCTGGAAAGCGCGAAGAGGACTGTGGATTACCTTGAAAAGGATCTGATCAGCAAGGCAGACTATTTCTCATCGACGCTTGACGCCAACTGTGAGGACAAGGAAGCGTCCCTGTACGCCGCCACAGCGGCATATTACCTTGCCTTGGCCACGAGCGGGGAAGAACGTGACCACTACGCCGGGCTTGCCCACAAGGCATCCTGCTTCGCCATCTCCTGGTACTACGTCTGGGATGTTCCGTTCGCACAGGGACAGATGCTCGGGGATCTTGGATTCAAGTCCAGAGGCTGGGGCAACGTCTCCGTCGAGAACAACCACATCGACGTGTTCGTGTTCGATTTCGCTGATGTGCTGAGATGGCTGTCGGACAACTACGGAGAGAAACGCTTCGGGGAGTTCGCCGAGGTGATCTCTACATCAATGAGGCAGTTGCTGCCATTCGAGGGACATCTTTGCGGAGTCGCCAAGACCGGCTACTATCCTGAGGTCGTCCAGCACACCAACTGGGACTACGGCCGGAACGGTAAAGGATTCTACAACAACATCTTCGCCCCTGGATGGACAGTCGCATCGCTGTGGGAGCTGCTCACTCCGGGCCGCGCCGAACGTTTTCTTGAACGCAAAAAGTAACCGACATGAGTAACCGGATCATCGCCCTTGTCCTGCTGACCGTACTTGGAGGAACATTCTGCCTGTGCTGCGGGAAAAAGTATCTGGATCCTGACGAGATCAAGACGACTGACCCTCCAACGGCGGGAGACGGCACTGAATATTCCAACCCCGTCATCCGCAGAAGCCTTCCTGACCCGACCGTCATCAAGGCTGACGACAACTGCTTCTACCTGTATGCCACCGAGGATGTCCGGAATGTGCCGATCTACAAATCCCGGAATCTGGTGGACTGGCAGTTCGTCGGCACGGCCTTCTCCGAATCGACAAGGCCTACGTTCGAGGAGGACGGGGGGATCTGGGCTCCGGACATAAACAAGATAGGAGACAAGTACGTTCTCTACTATTCAATGTCCGTCTGGGGCGGTGAGTGGACATGCGGAATCGGATGCGCTGTGGTGTCCGGTCCATGCGGTCCGTTCATAGACCAAGGGATGATGTTCAGGAGCAACGGCATAAAAGTTCAGAACAGCATCGACCCGTTCTACATTGAGGAAGGTGGCAGGAAATATTTGTTCTGGGGCAGCTTTCACGGAATATACTATGCCGAGCTGTCGTCCGACGGTCTGTCCCTGAAAGAAGGGGCGGTGCCTGTCCAGGTGGCCGGGACAGCCTACGAAGGCACTTATATTCACAAAAAAGACGGGAAGTACTATCTTTTCGCTTCGATCGGCAGCTGCTGCGAGGGCCTCAACAGCACCTACACCACCGTCGTCGGGCGTTCGGACAACCTTTTTGGCCCTTATCTGAACAGAAAGGGCGAGTCGATGATGGACAACCGCCACGAGGTATTCATCCATGGCAACGACCATTTCACCGGCACCGGCCACAATTCCGAGATCGTGACGGATGACTCGGGCGAAGACTGGATCCTGTACCACGGCTATGACAAAGCCTCCCCGAGAGGAAGAATGTTGTTTCTGGACCGGGTGCATTGGATCGAAGGCTGGCCGCGCATAGATGGCGACTCCCCGTCCGTCAAGGCCCCCAAGCCCGTGTTCACCGGCTCCGGCGACTGATTTCCTGTCACATGCACAAGAAGCCGTTCCCAAGAGAATATACTGTATATCGCAAACGAGCCGACCAGAGACAGCCCCCTGCATTATAAACTTCCGCGTCCATCGTGGAGACTAACCTTTTGATCATAAAACCATTGCGCCACCCTACTCCTACCCGTCACACCTTGGAGCAGGGTGGTTTATTTTGCAGGCAATCATAAAACTCTCAGTCAAGACCGTCGCAATCGTGGACCACCTTCCCCGACATTGGCCTCCCATCTGATGAACAATTCGGCCGTGGCGCGTAAAGTACTGATGGTAAGCGACAAACGCAAGGTCCTAAATGCCCGGCCCGGCAACCACTATGGCCCCTGATGTCCTCAGTTTCAGTTCAATCTCCTTTTCGACAAGTCTGCTGTAATACATGACCAATTGTAATTAATGTCTTGCGAAGATAATAATTCCCAATATTTTCAACAAGAAATCCCCAATATTTTCAATTGGAATATTTAATGAATATCAACCTAAAGTGTCAACCATTCTCAAGAAAAGTCAGATATTAATAGAATAGGTTTATATTCTAAAAATAATTTCATATATTTGCAAACCGATAGCAATAGTAAACATTATGGATAACGCTCAAATATTCGCTTTAAGGCTCAAAAATGCCAGACTGTTGAAAAACATGTCTATGGCAACCTTGAGCAATGCCTTGGGAGATCTAGTATCTCCGCAAGCTATCTATAAGTATGAGTCAGGTAAGATGCTGCCATCAAGCAATGTCATTATCGAACTGTCACGTATTTTTGAGGTGCCGATGGACTTCTTCTTCCGTCCTGTAACCACCACCATTACCAGAGTCGAATTCAGAAAGAAGTACAAGTTAGGAGTAAAGGAAAAAAATGCCATTCAGGCAAAGGCAACCGAGATTCTCGAACGCTACGTTGAGATTAGCGACATCTGTAATGAAGCACGGCCGGATTTCACTGTATCCGAAGGTCCAATCTCAACTAAAGAAGATGTCATAAGAGTCGTCTCCGACCTACGCAATAAGTGGGATTTGTCAGAAAACGGCATCGACAACGTAATTATCTTCCTCGAATCACTCGGTATCATAGTAATTGAAATCGAGGCGACTATGGATTTCGATGGATTCAGCGGTATGGCTGACAAGACTCCAATTATCGTATTGAACAAAGACTACACTCCTGAGCGCAAGCGCTTTACCGCCTTGCACGAACTTGGTCATTTGGTTATGCGGTTTGAACCAGAAGTGACCGACAAGGATGTTGAAAAGCTTTGCCATCTTTTTGCCGGAGAGATGCTTATTCCCGCAGAGCGGATGAAGGAAAAATTAGGTGACATCAGCCACAAGAAAATAAGTCTTCAAGAATTTGCGGATCTTCAGAAGACATTCGGTATCTCGATTGATGCATTAATGCACAAAGCTATGGACTTCGGCATTATTGGGGAACCAAAGTACAGAAACTACAACATTTTGAAGCGCACCAAAGCGGTATTCAATGATTATGCTGTAAAGTCTCGATATATTGAAGAACACTCCGATAGGTTCGAAAAGATGGTTTTTCGTGCATACGCCGATGAATTAATTACCAGTTCCAAGGCATCAAGCCTATTAGGAATACCAATGCAGGAAATGAACGAAAAAGCAATGTTCGTGTAGTGTATGGAAAGGATTGTCATCAGTGATACTAACATATTCATTGATCTCTGGACGATGAGGTTAGTGTGGGAATTCTTTATGCTGCCGTGTGAAATACACACGGTTGATATGGTCATTCGTGAAATTGAGTTCTCAGATCAGAAAGAAACGATAACGAATGTCATAAAGATGGGAAAGCTCGTAATTGACCAAACAACATCTGAGAACATCAATGATGTAGTGAATTTGATGAAAGGAAATTTGAGTATCACTGATGCCGCAATCTGGTATCATACAAAAAAACTGTCTGCAATGATGCTTACCGGTGACAACAGGTTACGTAAGCTCGCAAAAATGGATAATATACGGGTAGGCGGAATTCTATTTATTATGGATAGACTCGTTGAATACAACATCATTTCAGCAGGTTATGCGGCAGAATGTTTGGAATCGCTAAAGGAAATAAACAAACGACTCCCTCAAACAGAAGTGGAGCATAGGCTGAAAAAATGGACACAGATAATTAGAGACAAGGAGGATAAGGCTATGTGACAACGCTATTTGAGGTCAGAATAAAATAGAAGCCAATCTTTTGGGGAAGAATGGCTTCAGGGTTTCAAGCGATGAGGGTTCGGCCTCCCACTTATTTATTAATTATGCAAATTTAAGGACTAATTTTCATAAAGTCAATATCTCATCGCTGATTCCCGAACAGTTTTACAGAATATCCCATTCTGTATTTTGCTGGATATCAAGGTATAACATCAAAAAAAACAAATCAAACGGATGTTACAAAATAAAAAACCGGGAATCAAGGCCGAAGAATATGAAGGCTGCCTTTTCCCACTTGAAGAACTTGACTCTATCAGCATCACCGCTGATAACGACCCAAAATGTAACAGAGATAATCACAGATATCGCAAAGAACATTGCAACAATCTGAATCTCTGCCTTTCACTTACAGGCTCTGGTTATTTTCAGATGCCAGTGCTAGACCCATTCATCGGAACTGAACCTAATAGATTGATCCCGTTCCCGGCAGCGATCAGCGGGACAGACTTCAATGTAGGTGTACATTTCTACATTGATGACTATCTGTTTGAGCGCATTTGGGCATCTCCTGAGAGATATGTTGAAAAACTATCCAGATTCCAATGTGTAATAGGACCTGACTTTTCTCAGTACGCAAATATGTCGTATCCTATGCGAATGTGGAATTGCTATAGGAACAGGGTCCTCACATCATATTTTCAAAAAAATGGTGTCAATGTTATTCCAAATGTAACATGGTCATTGCCGGATAGTTATGAATATAGTTTCAGTGGCATTCCACAAAAGAGTGTCATTGCCATCAACTGCACTTCAATTCTCCATTCAAACCTATCTAAATTCTTATGGTACAAGGGATATTATGAAGCACTCCACAGAATTCAGCCCGTTCGTATCATCAGATACGGTAGTATTATGAAAGATGAGCGTCAGGACATAAGCATTTACTTCGAGAATGAACGTCTAAAAATGTTGAAAAATGGGAGGTAATGGAAGTTATGCAGCCGGTACGACAAATAGCGAGGCTGGAAGACAATACAAAACCGTTGGCACTATCGGAGAAATCCAGATTCTGGAAAAGAAGAATCCGAAAGATTCCCATAGCCTTCCCGAGGAAAGCCACACACCAAATCGTATTTATGCCGAAATAAGATCTGATGGAAAAGATATCGGGAAGATTGCCAAGTACGGACCTGACGGCAAGAAAATCTGGGAAATCCACACAACTCCACACCATAACCTAAAAGAGCATTATCATAAATGGAATGGTGGAAGACCAACAGGAGCTCCCCAACCTCTCACCAAAGAGATGAATGATACTCTGAACAAAGTAAGAAACCATATTGATTGATGTTATGAATAAGGATTACATTTTGGAAGATTCCGGAGGGTATCTGTACAACTCTGAATTCAAGCCAAACTTCGCAAAGAATGGTGATAAGTATCACGGCTACAAGACCAACAATCAAGAAGCCATATTCTATTTCTTTGCGGTTCAAGGCTATGACTTGACATTCTCTTACAATGGAAAGAAATACTATTTCATTTCCACTCAAGACTACGTAGCGCGAACAGACCAGGATTTCAGCACGGACCTGGAAGTTTACCCTGATGCGAACAAAATGATAAAGTCCTTTCGGATAGATGGAACACCGCTTCTGGAACTCATAGATTCTCTGGAAGATGTAGATATTTTATAGGGTAACCATCAATCATATCCGCATATTAACGACTAAGGTGGCATGAAGTCTGAAGTACTTTTTGCCGCTCTTTTGTCGAATCCACCAATTGTGCGGATTATTTGCTAAATTTTGTCAGCGAAAGTAAGTACAAATCATTGCAGCAAAGACACATTATGACATTCAGGGATATTCTCGATAAATTGCGTTCTGAATCTTTCACAGAAAGAGAGAAAGGAACTCAATTTGAAAGGCTTATACGCTCTTGGCTATTGACAGACTCTCCTCCGCAGAATAATCCACCTTGCCGAAGAGACCGGAAGAAAGTGTAAAGTTTCTTTACAGTCTGTGTTAAATTTCTTTACACTTCGGGATATTTATAAAATAGGGATATCACTGAATTTCAATTACTTATTATATTTGGCACAGAAATAGATTGTGCTGATCATGCTTTATATGTACAGTCGTTTCGACAGGCTCAACGACCGCCAAGGGAACAAGCCGGTGACGATTATTGTTACCAACACGTTGCCCGTTGAATTTTTGACGGTTGGTGAGCTCTCGAACTACGAGCTGAACAAGGGTCGTTGAGCCTGCCGAAACGCCCCTTAAAGGCCGAGTTATGTTTGACAAAGGAGTTTGACAATGAAATATTTCTTTAGATTTCTGAGGAACAATCCGCTCTATGCGGTGATCAATGTGGTGGGGCTGGCGCTCTCGCTGATGTTCGTGATACTGATCGGGGACTACACCTACAGGCAGATCAGCATCGACAAATGGCACAAGAACCACGAGAGGATCTATGTACTTGGCACAGAGGGCAGGAACACACTCATGTCGTGGCCTGACTGCGCCCACTCGCTCAAGGACAGGTACCCGGAGGTGGAGGATGCCTGCTGCGTCTACATGCACAACGGCAAGATCAGGCACGAAGACAGAATCTACGAGGAGTCGCAGGGCGACAACGCCGGCAACATAATGCTCGCGGACTCCAACTTCTTCAAGTTCTTTGACTTCAAGATGGTTCAGGGTGATCGGGAGACCGCACTGGACAGTCCGGAGAAATGCGTTGTCACCGAATCACTTGCCAAGGCCTTGTTCCCGGACGGTGACGCTCTCGGACAGCCGCTCCAGATTGAGGGGACAAGGTACGTCTACGTGAGTGACGAGAATGGAGATCCGTACGACAGCTCGCTTGTTTACACTGTCTCCGGTGTCATCAAAGATCTGGACAAGACCGTGCTACTGAACGAGACTGCGGTCATCGCCAATCTCGAACGCGCTCCTCAGGTTCTCGGCTACAGACTCCGCAACGATCTGATGGCCAGCGGCCCGTTGGGCTCGACGCTGTCTTTCGTGATGATGAGACCGGGGGCCAATCTCAACGACAAAATCGACGATCTGACCGCCTACTGCACGGAAAGCATCCCTATATTCAACTTCTACGGTGACACAAAAGCCGCCCTCATCCCGCTCGACGGCCTGATGTTCGCTCCGCAAAACACCGGCGCGGGCCTCCAGACCGGCGACAAGAGTCTTTTAGGAATATTGCTGGCTGTGGTTCTGGCCATCCTTCTGTTTGCGGTCACGAACTACATCAACCTCACGGTCGCAAACACCGGCTTCAGAGCTAAGGAAATGGCCACCAGAAGGCTTCTCGGCAGCAATGGTCTGGGAATATCCTTAGAGCTGATCGGAGAATCCACTTTGATGGTGTTCATCTCCTTCCTCATAGGTGGAGCGCTTGCCCTGCTGCTTGAGGACAAGATGGCCGTGTTATTCAAAGGAAAGATTGACATCCTCAAGGACATCAACTTCTCCACGGTCTCGGTCAGCCTTCTGTTCATTGTCCTGACCGGAATCATCTCCGGAATAATGCCTACCGTCCAGCTCTCGAAGTACAAGCCGATCGACGTAGTGAAAGGTTCGTTCCGCTACCACTCCAAGATGGTGCTCAGCAGGATATTCATCATCCTTCAGAATGTGATCACGATGACAATGATGACCGCCACCCTGACGATCCTGCTTCAGATGGATCATCTGGTCAAGGCTCCGCTGGGCTACAACACCCAGAACATATTCCGTGTCAGCTCCGACAATCCGGAGGTTATGAGAAACGCTCTGAAAGGACAGCCATTCGTCCAAGGAATAGGCTCGTTCTCAGGCACATCACTTGACGGAAACTACCAATCCATGAGTACCCGTAAAGACAAGGATGACAATAACCTCCTGGTCGATCTCACGACCTGGGACAAGGAGTTCATCGACATCATGGGAATCAACCTTGTCAAGGACAACCACCTTTCCGGAGACGTGAAGTACATCAACGAGGAACTCGCCGGAAAGCTTGGGCTTAAAGACGATGAGACAGAAATATCCTGGGGCGATGATAAAGGTACGACACAAGTCGCGGGAATATTCTCCAATTTCCACATGACAAACGTCCTCGATCCTTACCAGCCGTTCATCATCACGGTCAAGGACACGGATGAGATAGAGGATCCGAACTTCATGGTCAAGACTGATGGCTCCCCTGACGCATGGAAGAAACTCTGTGACCTTGTGAAGGAGGTTGACGGGACTTCCGAGGACATTGACTGGAAAGTGCAGAGTGTGGATGCCACGGTTAGGGCCTCGTTGGAGGAGGA
>DCMG01000012.1 GCA_002321335.1 Bacteroidales bacterium UBA1628
TCAGTCTTTTCAATGAACTTGTCTTGCATTCCTGTTCAGATCGTTTGTGTTTCGTTCCGAACGGGAATGCAAAGGTAGACATTATTTTTGAACCTGCAAACTTTTTCGCAAAAAATTTTAACTATTTTTGTTCATCTTAATTCTCGCCTGAAGTTCCCAAGTACGTATTCTGTCCTTATACAGGTTGTTAGCGTTAACTTTGTCAATGTCGAGCGAAGCATCGGAATTGTCGTCCCAACGACGGCAATTATAGACGACATCGTAAATTCGCCCGATCTGATACTCCCTGGAGACACGAAGACCAACCGCATAATCCTCTCCGTACTTGGTTGTCGGGAAGTTTATGGTGCGGAGCATCGGCACATAGAATCCGCGCGGAGCGCCTAGTCCGTTGATGCGAAGGGCGTTGTTGCGTCCGTTCTCAGGAGTCCACTCACGGTGGTCGATGATTCCGGGAGGCAGTGTCTCCATCTGGAAATTAGTCATCCTATAGGTCCCCACAACCATAGCGCAGTTCTGGGCATAGAAAGCGTCCACAAACTTTTGGACGGTGTTCTCATCGTAATAGACATCGTCGGAATCAAGCTGGATCGCGAATTTTCCGCACTTAGGATGGTGGAGCGCCGCGTTCCAGTTACCTCCAATGGCATGATAACTCTTGTCCTGAGCGATGTAGACAAGCTTAGGATCATCCAAAAATTTTTTGATGACTTCAACTGTTCCGTCTGTCGAGTTGTCATCGACGACAATCACGTTATACTTGAAAGAAGTCTTCTGGCTCAATGCGGAGGCCAGGGCATCTCCTATCGTGCGCACCCTGTTCTTGCAAGGAATGACGACTGAGGCTTCATATTCAAAGGAATCATCGGTGAACTCGATATGTCTGAATCTAGGCTCCAGATACCCACCAACATCTTTAAGATGTTGAGTACAAGCCTTTTCCATCTCAACCTGCACGGCACGGTTCTTTGGATCCACATAGTCGAAGAGCTTTTCGCCGGACTTACGGGTGTCGGTCTCGATCTCATAATAGAGATATTCATTGATGTGGACAAGGCTCCCTTTCTGTGAGACTTTGAGCCTAAGGTCATAAAGGCCGGCATATTCATAGTCCACGTCCATTCTGGCTACGGCTTCCTTCAGTGCGGAGGTCCTGTAGATCAGCACCGATCCGAAATCGAAGTCATCGCGGAGCGCACCCTGTTGGCAGTCAATCACCGGAGCGAACGCGCGGTTGCCATCGACTTCGTTGAAATGGTCGGCATAGACCATCGCGGCTGAAGAATCCTCAGCGATGGAAAGAAAACGCTCCAAGGCGAACTGTCCGAAACTGAGTTCGGTCGTCTTGGTGTAGATCATGGTAAAAGGAGCTGTCGCAGCCTGGGCGATTCTTCTGACACTGGCTGTGCTTTTGAATATAGCAGCGTCAAGAAACTCCACCTTGGCGACCTCCGATTCCGCTCGAAGGTTTTCCGCGGTCACTGCAACTTGGTCATCGCTCACAAACGGGATAAAACAATCTATTCTTTTCATATAATATATAGGAATATTAATTCTAGCGGCGCAAAAATAAGTAAAATATTCGGTAAAAATTGATACATTTGTCAAATATACACTTCACGGATGACGGGCAATCGTCATCTGGATGTAAAACGATAATTACAACTGGCAGTCCGCTGCCTCCAAATGTTTATGAATATGACCATAAGAAGAACGATGATCCTGGCGGCGGCCATATTGGCGACCGCCACGGCAATGACAGCCCAGGAAACGCCCAAGTGGCTCAGGAAAAGCGCCATCTCTCCAGACGGAAGCAAAGTGGCGTTCTGCTACAAAGGCGACATATTCACCGTTGGTGTGAATGGAGGAAGGGCCCTCCAGATCACCACCAATCAGGCTTACGACTCAGATCCTATATGGACACCTGACGGGAAGAAAATCGTATTTTCATCTTACAGAGCCGGTTCCAAGGACATATTCATCACATCGCCGGAAGGAGGCGCGCCTAAAAGGTTGACAGATTATCCAGGCAACGAGACTCCGCTTTGCGTCATCGGAGACGGAAGGGTCTTGTTTCAGGCCAGCATCCAGCCAGATGCTGTTTACGGCGGATTCCCTGGGACTCCGCAGATCTGGCAGGTGGGCGAGAATGGCGGAAGGCCACAGTTGGTCACATCCATGCCACTTATGGCGATGAGTGTCAACAACTCCGGAGAGGTCATCTACGAGGACTACAAGGGCTATGAGGATCCGCTCCGCAAGCACCATCATTCGTCGGTGACCAGAGACATCTGGCTGTACAAGCCGGCATCCGCGCAGGGTGACAGATTCCGTGTCACTGGTGACGGGGCTTTCACGAAGCTGACATCATTCGTCGGCGAGGACAGGAATCCGGTCTTCGCGGCGGACGGAAAGACTTATTATTATATATCTGAAGCCGACGGGACACTAAACGTCCACAAATCATCCACTGACAATCCGGGACAGACGACCCAACTGACCAAGTTCAAGGACAATCCGGTGAGATTCCTCTCGGTTGCCGGGAACGGCACCCTCTGCTTCTCATGGAACGGAGACCTCTACACCATGAAGGAAGGCAGTGAACCTCAAAAACTTGACATCACCGTCGCGAAGGACGAGACCGAGAATGATGTTGAATATCTCACCTTCTCCGCAGGAGCATCCTCGATGGCCGTCTCTCCTGACGGAAAGGAAATCGCGGTCGTGATAAGAGGCGATGTGTTCGTCACCTCGGCGGATTACAAGACCACCAAGAGGATCACGAACACTCCAGAGCAGGAGCGCAATGTCAGCTTCTCAAAGGACGGGCGCGAGCTGTACTATTCATCGGAAAGGAACGGTCATTGGGGAATATACAAGACTTCCCTTACCGATAAGAAGGAGAAGATGTTCACATACGCCACAAAGTTCAAAGAGGAGCTTGTGACATCGGAAAACGAGACTTGCTTCCAGCCGGTTGTCTCTCCGGACGGAAAATGGGTGGCATTCCTGCGTGACAGGACCGAGCTGGTCATCAAATCGACCAAGGACGGCAAGGAGAAGTCTCTGCTCAAGGGGGTCAACTACTCCTATGCGGACGGGGATCAGGAATTCGAGTGGAGCCCGGACAGCAAATACCTCCTGAGCAACTATCAGATCAACGGTGGCTGGAACAATTCAGACATAGCCTTGATTGACATCGAGAGCGGTGAGATCACGAATCTTACCCAGAGCGGTTACTCTGACGGCAACTTCAAATGGGCTCTCAAGGGCAAGGCGATGGCTTGGGAATCAGACAAGGACGGCTACCGCAGCCACGGAAGCTGGGGAGCGGAGAGCGACATCTACATCATGTTCTTCGACGGCAAGGAGATGACCAAGTTCTACCAGGACAAGGAGGATGCGGAGATCGCCAAGGCCTTGGAGGACGGAGACAAATCCGAGAAGAAGATAGAAAAGGAAGAGAAAAAGGAGAAGAAGGATTCTGTAAAGCAGGCCGAAAAGCCTGAGAGACTGGTTCTTGACCTTGAGAACAGGGACTACAGGACAGCCCGACTGACAAGAATCTCCGGCAGGCTCGGAGACTTCTATCTCACTCAGGATGGGACGAAGTTGTTCTACACTAAGCTATTGGAAAAGAGTTATGACCTCTGCCAGATGGATGTGAAGAAAGGTGACGTCAAGGTCATCAAGAAAGGAGTGAGAGGAGCGCTGATTCCATCTGCGGACGACAAGTTCCTGTATGTCTTCACTGGAAGTACGATTTCGAAACTGACTATTGCCACCGGGGCGACGAGTGCAATAGCATTCTCCGGTGACTACGAATTCAAGCCTAAGGCGGAGAGAGACTACATCTTCGGCCATGTCTGGAAGCAGGTGAACGAGAAGTTCTATGATCCGCAGATCCATGGAATCGACTGGGAGGGCTACAAGAAGAACTATGAACAGTTCATGCCTCACATCGCCAACAATTTCGACTTCCAGGATCTTCTTTCCGAGATGCTCGGAGAGCTCAACGGATCGCACACGGGAGCGAGGTACTACAGCCGTTCAAAATTCACGATGGGTTGGCTTGGAGCGATCTATGACTATGACTACGAAGGTGACGGTCTGAAGATTGCCGAGGTGCTTCCTGGTGGGGCTTTGAATCTGGCAGATTCAGAGATCAAGGCAGGAGACATCATCGAATCCATTGACGGACAGCCAATAAAGGCGGGAGAAAGTTGGTTCGGACTGCTCAGGAACAGGGCCGGGAAAAAGGTGTCTGTCGTGGTGAGGAAAGGCAAGAAAGATGTTGAGATGTTCGTTGAGCCGGGATATTCAGAATACTCTCTTATGTACCGTAGATGGGTGAAGCAGAGGGAGGAGATGACCGACAAGCTGTCGGGCGGCACAGTGGGCTACACCCACGTCCAAGGGATGGATTCTCCAAGCTTCAGGACGGTATATTCAAAACTCCTTGGCAAGTACAGGGCGGCTGACGCGGCTGTGGTTGACACAAGGCACAACGGTGGCGGATGGCTGCATGACGACCTCGCGACATTCCTCAGCGGCAAGGAATATATCCGTTTCACCCCTCGCGGGCAGTACATCGGCAGTGAGCCGTACAACAAATGGAGGAAGCCTTCATGCGTGCTGATGTGCGAGGACAACTACTCCGACGCCTGCGGCTTCCCTTACACGTACAGGACCCTTGGTGTGGGCAAACTGATCGGAATGCCGGTTCCGGGCACGATGACCGCGGTTTGGTGGGAGACCCAGATCAACGGCATGGTGTTTGGAATCCCACAGGTCGGTTCATTCGGCCTTAAAGAAGGGAAATATCTTGAAAACCAGCAGATTGAGCCTGACATCAAGGTTGACAATGATCCTGCATCCGTCCTCAGGGGCGAAGACAAGCAGCTTGAGGCAGCGGTCAAAGAAATGATGAAAACAAAATAACAACTTTATACTATGGACAGGAAAGTCGTCATTATTCCGACTTACAACGAGAAGGAAAACATCGAAGCGATAATCAGAAAGGTCTTTTCCCTTGAAGGAGACTACAACGTGCTCATCATAGATGACGGCTCCCCTGACGGAACCGCCGGCATTGTCAAAGGCCTTCAGGCCGAGTTCAGCGGCAGGCTTTTCATGATCGAGCGCTCCGGGAAACTCGGACTTGGAACAGCCTACCTTACCGGATTCAAATGGGCTTTGGAGCAGGGCTACGACTACATCTTCGAGATGGATGCGGACTTCTCCCACAACCCGGAGGATCTGCCAAGGCTCTACAAGGCCTGCGCTGAGTGCGGTGGAGTGGCCATCGGTTCACGCTACTGCGATGGAATCAGCGTCGTGAACTGGCCTATCGGCAGGATTCTGATGTCCTATTTCGCGTCGATCTACGTCAAGACAGTCCTCGGAATGAAGATCCACGACTGCACGGCAGGATTCAAGTGTTACAGCCGCAAGACATTGGAGACCATCGACCTAGACGATGTGAGGATGAAGGGCTACGGATTCCAGATCGAGATGAAATACACCGCTTGGAAACTGGGATTCAAGTTGGTCGAGGTTCCGATTATATTCGTGAACCGCAAACTCGGCACATCCAAGATGAGCGGAGGAATTTTCGGGGAGGCGTTCTGGGGTGTCATCAAATTGAAATTCAGAAAATTCCATCGTAAAGGATAGAGGATGGCGAGGATTTTACTTACCAACGCGACGATAGTGACGGGGGCTTCCACAAAAAAGGGAGCCCTTGCCATTGATGGTGAGCGGATTGTGGGGATATGGCACCGCAGTGATTCTGATTCCAACGATTCCGAGGCTCTGCGAGTTTTCCCTGATGCTGAGGTTATTGACTTGGAGGGCAAGGTGCTGATGGCCGGAGGGATAGACGCGCACGTGCATTTCCGTGAGCCTGGAATGGAATGGAAAGCCGACATCGAAAGCGAATCCAAGGCGGCCCTGCTTGGCGGGGTGACTTCCTTCTTAGATATGCCGAACACCATTCCTCCGACTACAGATTTAGATGCTTTAAAGGACAAACTGAACCGTGCCAGCGAACGTTCCTGGGCCAATTACGGCTTCCACATCGGAGCCACCAACGGCAATGCGGCGATGATCCGTGAATATCTTGCCGAAGGCCTCGGCGGAAAGTTCGGGGGCATCAAGGTCTTCATGGGATCCTCCACCGGGAATATGCTCGTGGATGATGACAAGACTCTTTCCGATTTGTTCAGGATTAAAGGCAAGCCGATCCTCATCCACAGCGAGGACGAGGGAATCATCAAGGCTAATCTGGAGGCTGCCAAGGCTAAATTCGGAGAGGATATTCCTTTCAGGGAGCACCCTCTGATCCGCAGCCGCAAGGCATGCATCCGTTCCACCGCCAAGGCTCTTGCCATGGCCATTGAATATGGCACCAGACTCCACGTCCTTCATGTCTCGACAGCCGAGGAGGTGGAGATGATCCGCGCCGCCAAGATTCATAATCCGAATATAACAGCCGAGACCTCAGCGAATTACCTTTGGTTCAGCGATGAGGACTACGAGACGTTGAAAGGTAAGGAGAAGTGTAATCCGGCCATCAAGACGGCCACCGATCGTGAGGCTTTGAGAAAAGGTCTGGCCGAGGGCATCATCGACACGATCGGCTCGGACCATGCACCGCACCTGCTGACGGAAAAGGTGGACAACTACCTGAAATGTCCGTCCGGCCTACCTTCCGTGCAGCAATCCCTTTCGGTAGTTATGACGGTTGCGGACATATTCAATGAAGGCAAGGAAGAGGGGCTGCTTACGCTGTCCAGAATCGCTTCGGCATTTTCAGAGAAGCCCGCCGAAATCCTCGGAATCAAGGAGAGAGGCAGCCTGAAAGTCGGCAACCATGCAGACCTCGTCGTCATTGATCCTGAACGGGAATATTCAGTTCAGAACCACTCAAATTCTGCCGCAAACAATCCTGAGCCAGGACATTCCGTCCAGAACCATGCTGTTGATCTGGCTGACAATGCTCCCGAGCCGAATTATTCCGTCGAAAAGGCCGCCTACAAATGCGGCTGGTCTCCGTACGACGGAGTGAAGTTTAAAGGCATGATTGACAAAGTTTTCCTCAATGGTATCCAGGTCATTGCCGATGGCAGTCTAATCCAGGACTTCCCTTCCGGCCAGCCAATCGCATTCACTTTATAGGTTGGTCGCTGAGCCTGTCGAAGCCACCGTGGCAAACAAACTCTTCAGAGAGACAGCCAACAGGCAAATATTAGCTCCAGTCGCAGAGCCTGCCGAAGTCATTGTGACGAACAAACGGCTATCAATCAAGGCGTTAACATATCGCCTTTAGTCAGTAATGACCAAAGACCGCACTTTTTCCTAATGATAATTAATACCTAACGCGCCACTCGTTGATTATCAGGCTGTGGCAGGTAATTACTTGAATATCAAAAGGAAAGCGCCCTGCTCTAGTCTTGATTTGAGGACTAGGACAGGGTGCTTTTGCGCTCATATTAAATAAGTTGAATGCCACGGCCTTTATCAGCGGACCGAAGGAGCCGGGCCGTCAACGAAGACCGGCGGAGCCAGCGGGATGAATGTTCGCTCATCAAAGTCGCGAAGTTCCTCGTGACGGTAGGTCTGGGAGGCGTTCGAGCGGTTGACGGCATCGTAGGCCACGAAGGTTTCGTAGTCATATTCCCAACCATCGCCTTCGGACAACTGCATGATCCGCTTGTAGATCGCCTCGCGGGACGGGGCGTTGTAGCCACCGATGTTGTGGCGCATGATGCTCTGGTCCGTCGGACGGTAGGCTCCGTACTGGTAGGTCAGGGCACCTTGATAGACACCGACCTGACCGGAGTAACGGGTGTCGGACAGGAAGTGAGCCCAGCGGACTTTCGCGCGGTCACTGGTGAAATCCACGTTCGCCCCGGCCCCGATGACGCTGTACCACCATTGGCGATTGGAAATCTCGCTGGAAGGGATGGTTCCGGAATAGTAATATTCATCCAAGAGTTTGGCGAATCCGTGGCCGCCGGCCTCATGGCGCATCGTCTGTGAGAATTCCTTCACATCGTTGTAGGTGGTCGGGACGTAGGCAATCGCGCTGTTGTCGGACCAGAACCAGCAGGTGCCGGCGTAGCGGGTGGAGTTCAGGATGACGATGACGACAGACTTTGTGAGATCCACTCCCTGCACCTTGCGGGCATATTCAAAGACCTTGGTGCTGTTACCGTTAATCCGGGTGCCGCTTCCGAAGGTGCAGCCGAGCGCCGTACCGCCGTTGAAGGTTTCGGTCGTGGACTCCACGGCCACTGAATAGACATCAAAGCGGTTACGGAAGGTCTTGTACGGCTCCTCGGCGAAGATGGCCTCCATGGCGCGGTCAGCCCAAATGTCGAATTTTGACTTGGAACCGTTTCCATAAGCCAGACCACCGCTCAGGTAGCCGTCGCCCATTATGACGAACTTGATGCCTGGGCCTACGGTGTGACGCTGGAGGAGGGTGACGGTGCCGTCAGGGGTGAGGTATTTGATTATTGTATTGGTTGGAATTTCTTTATACTTGATTGTCTGGTCTTTGCGGATGTAGATTTCAGTCAGGCTTTTGCAACCTGAAGCATCAATGGAATGAATGTTTTTATTGCTGTGGCTTAAGTCCAATGTCACCAATGGGTTGCGTCCACATGAAATTGACCTAAGATTAGTCTGAGCATTTAAATCAATAGTCTTCAGATTGTTATCAAAACAGATGAATGTGTCCAAGGAAACCTTGCTTAAATCTATGGTGGAAAATGAATTATGGGCGATGCTAAGGAGGTCAAGGTTGGGGTTATGGCTCAAATCAATAGAAGACAATTCGTTAAACGAGCAATCCAAATGGTAGAGATTCTTGAAGTTTTGAATGCCGTCCACTGACTTGATGCCTTTGTTAGACACTGAAATCTGCTCGACTGCGTCCGCCTCCTCCCGGCTGATCTCCCCGTCTCCGTCCTTGTCGAATTTCTCCACAAGCGCCGCCTTGAAGTTGGCGTCAGGGATGTCTATGGCATCCCACACCTTCTGAGTGATGGAGATCTTCACAGTGTTCTCCTTCGCCTTGTCGGTGATCGTGACGACGGCAGTGCGGGGATCCGGCCCGAAGTTCTGTGTGACATGGAAGCCGAGCCTGTCCCGCCGCATCGCCTTGGTCTGGACTCCGTCATAACTCAGCCACGACGAAGCCTCCGCCGGGATATTCACATCATAGTCCACATTCGTGTCAAGGTTCACCTCGTAGGTTCCTTCTTTTCCGGAGAATGAATATGCTTCCTTCGGTGCGCTGATGGTGCCTTTGACAAAGTTCAGGAACCTCACAACCGTCTTGGAATCACCCTCATAGACCAGCACGACAATCTCACCCTCGACCAGTGGAGACGGAGCCGTCACGATGATCGAGCCTTTTGAAGCATCCTTCTTCTGGACCTTGGCGTTCCACCCGTTCTGCCCGAACACCTTGACCAAGGTGCCGGCAGAGCCGTTCACGATTGTATATTCAATGGCCTTGGTCTCCCCCGCGCTGATGCCGATGTCCTCCGACTCCGAGAAGCGGATTCCCAGTTCACCCTTTGCTTTGGGAATATCAAAGGTCGTCCCGTCCTTCAGTTTGACAGTCACCGTCTCCCCGTTGTCGGTCACGCTGGAGAAGAACGAGTCCCCATCCTCCCCTATCGCCTTGTACAGTTTGGTCCAGCCCTTGCCTCCATCATACGAGACAAACCACCAGCCATCCTCTATCTTCAACTGAGGCGTTACCCCGTTGGTGCCGTCAGCACCGTCTTTGCCATCGGCACCATCCTTGCCGTCAGCCCCTTGCGCCCGGATCTTCTTTCCGTTGGAGTCAAGCAGCCAATTTCCGTCGATGGTCCAGTAATATACCCCGTCCGAGTCCAGTCTGACGCTCACGACAGGAGTGTGGCCGTCCTGCCCGTCTTTGCCATCGGTGCCATCCTTTCCGTCAGTTCCATCTTTCCCATCAGTGCCATCCGCACCGTTTTTTCCATCCTTCCCATTGCGCAAGGTAATCGTTCTCCCCGAAGCGAACGTGATTGAATATCCCGTCCCGTCGCTCAGGTCAGCCACGCTCACCACGCAGTCCCGCCCCTGAACCGCCGAAACCAATGTCTGAAGAGCCGAGATGTTTCTGTTAAGCATCTGGCACTGATTCTCCAATGCCTCCATCCTTGACTTGAGGTCATTGATGTCCGAACGAACTGACGAGTCATCATACTTGTCGCAGCCAAAACAAATCACGACGGCGACAAATAATAGTGATACAAGTTTTTTCATCTTTTATGAATATCTAAAATAGTCCACTCTAAAATCATATGAAGATATGAAAAACATTCTTTCTTACCAAATTTGGATAGTTCTGAATCAATGTATTTTAAATAGCGTACAGCCGCGACGCGCAAGTAAGTGAGCGCCAACGGGTGGACACCATTTATTGATTACCAGATCATTACTAAACGGTATATGATAATTCCTAACGTACTCCTCTAACTGAAAACTTGGCAAAGTTGATATTCCAGTTTCGTAAGCTGTAAGACAGATCTGAATTAATGCAAAATATATATGCAAAATTACCATTGCTATCGGAATATGATTGTCCAGTCATAATACAAAGGCTGCTTGTACTCGCTATTTTTGTCGTTCCAATAGGTCCATTTGCAGGATAAGCATATCCAGTAGCAGGCATAAATATACTATTTCCATTCGGACCTATGACTTTAAAACCAGCTATACCATTAAGTGTAGTTTTTTCCCATTTACATTTGTTGTATAGTTCACTTGCTTCACTTTTAGTCGGGAGCCTCCAATTTCCGCCCCATTTTTTATGAACTATGTCATAATCAGTCCCACATATCGTAGTTTGAGACGGACCTGAATACTGCATAATTACTGCAGTTCCAGTAGGATCTCCCCATAAGTAATATCCGCCTATCTCTGTTGACGATGACGCACCATAATTAAACTTAGACCATTTGACACTTAATCCAAGATCAACCGCTTGGTGAAAATCTGCTGCAACTGATACATAGCAGTAATCTTGATATCCGCCATCTGATGATTTGACGGTGATCTTGGTGTTTCCTCCATCAACAGCTGTTACCATGCCTGAAGAAGTTACTGTTGCGATTGAGGAATCATCGCTGTACCATATCAAGTCCTTGTTCGTGGCATCATTTGGTTGGATACTTGCCGATAAAGTATATGTATCCCCCTGAATCATAGAAAGCGAAGTCTTACTGATAGTAACTCCGGTAACATTTGTGGAGACTGTAACAGCACATTGGGCTTTGTAACCACCGTCTTCGGTCAGAGCAGATATTGTTGCATTTCCTCCACTAATAGCTTTAACGAGACCGGATTGATTGACAGTCACTATATTGGAATTACTACTTGCCCAAATAATATTTTTGTTTGATGCATCTGAGGGAGTAACGACAGCTGACAATAATGTGCTTTCTCCCTTTCTTAGAGAAAGGGATGTCCTATCAAGGTGCATACCTGTTACCGGAACGGTCACAGTGACGGAGCACTCAACTGTCTTGCCGCCGCACGTGGCGGTTATCATCGCCTTGCCGACCTTGGCAGCGGTCACATTGCCGTTGTCAACCTTGGCAACAGACTCGTCAGAAGAATACCAAGACACGTTCTTGTCCGTTGCGTTGTCAGGCTTCACAGTGGCGGTCAGTTGTGCTGTCTCGCCAACAGCCAAGGAAAGAGTGGTTTTGTCAAGGGTCACAGAACCTGTCGGGACAGTTACAGAGACTGTGCACTCTGCGGTCTTGCCGCCGCACTTGGCTGTTATTGTAGCATAGCCAGATTTGACGGCAGTCACCTTGCCGTCGGCAACCTTCGCAACCGACTCGTTGGATGATGCCCAAGTCACGTTCTTGTCTGTGGCTTCGTCCGGCTTCACAGTGGCGGTCAACGTAGCGGTTTCACCTGCGGCCAGTTCAAGAGAGGTTTTGTCAAGAGTGACTGATTCCACATCTACTGAGACGGATACGGTGCATTCTGCTATACAAGAGCCTGATTTCGCTGTAATTATTGCGGTTCCGGACTCCTTCGCCGTGACTTTGCCATCGGACACGGTCGCGACAGACACATCTGATGACCCCCAAGTCACTGATTTGTCGGTGGCATTGTCAGGATTAATCGTTGCGGTTATTGTTTCTGTCTCACCAACTTTCATTGACAAAGAAGTCTTGTCAAGAGTGATTGACGTTACGGCCACCACTTTAGTCTGAACCTTTACAGTACAAGTGGAGGATTTGCCACCAGCACTGACGGTGATTGTGGCCGTACCTTCTTTGATGGCGGTCACTGTTCCGGAACTCACACTAGCGACAGAGGCGTTAGACGAAGCCCAGATCACCCCGTCATATTCAGCGTCCTTTGGCAGGACGGTGGCGACAAGACTGAATGTCTCGCCTTCAACCATCTCGATTGTCGCTGTGTTCAATGATACAGACGAGACCTCGATTGTGGATTCTTTATTAGTACACCCCACTATTAGATAGAAGGATAATATAAAGTATAATAATTTCCGCATCTTTACAGTTGATATTATAATGATTCCAATCATAGCAAAGCTACGTTGTTTGCTATGATTGGAATCGTAGTTTTGGGTTTATTCCGTTACAATTTTTGCTTTGGCAGGTTTTTCTGATTCAATCATTGCGATTGTCGCCTCGTCGCAGCCACGCATATAAATTGTCCGAAGTTTTGAGCATCCGGAGAACAAATACTTATGGTCAGCAACATCGCATGTATTCCATCCCGATATGTCAAGTGTCTCAAGACTTGAGCAATCATAAAACATTGCGTTTATATTGGTAACGTTCCTTGTGTTCCATCCAGATAGATTCAGACTTTCTAATCCTTCGCATTCTCCAAACATGCTCGCCATAGTTGTAACATTTTGAGTATTCCATTTTGACAAATCAAGGGATATAAGAGACTCACAATCACAAAACATCCAAGTCATACTCATGACATTACATGTATTCCAATCAGATATAGGAAGATTCTCTAAACTTGTGCAGTCATTAAACATCCAATGCATATCAGTAACTTTCCCCGTATCCCATTTAGATACATCAATACTCTTCAAACTCTCGCAACCATCAAACATAGAGTACATTTTTGTGACCTTACTTGTATTCCACCCAGAAATATCAATACTCTTCAGACTCGAACAGCCATTAAACATACCACAGATATTGGTGGTATTTCCAAGGTTCCAATTTGATAAATCAAGAGATTTTAGGCTTGAACAGTCATTAAACATAAAATTCATGTCAGTGACGCTTGAAGTTTCAAGTTTAGATAAATCTACTTCTTTCAATCTGATACAGTCCGAGAATCGCTCCTTCAAATCTCCATAAGCTTTAACAGGCACGTTAATATTAAATGAGGTCACCTCATTTCTGCGCTCTTTAGGGATATAAAAACTCAAGCCATCAATGTTGTCATCAAACAATATCCTCCCCAAACCTTCTACATACGTATTTTGGTATTTCTTACCAGCACCGTTTGAATACCCAGTGATGGAAAATGGGAATACAGAATTATCAATTGTAGTGTACGTGACAGCAGCTCCACCATAATCTGGTTTCGGTTCCTCTGGTTCCCCAAGTTCAGGTTTCAGCATAATGTACTCTGACACCGCCTCCTTCTGGTCACTTTTAAATTTTATACAAAGATTAGCCGCAAGTTTTTCTGAGAAGAAGTTTGGATCCAAGTTGGTTGGCATAATCTTGACAGTGATTACTCCATCAGAAACTGTTACTTCCGTTATCCTAAGAGAGACAAAATCTCCAGCGGTAGTTTTAGTAACAATCTTCGTGTAAACAACCTTCGCAGACAAGACTTTGCTCCAATTCTTCTCTATATAATCAATTGATGAACTTGGCACAACCTCAAACCTCATCGAAAACGGTAATGGAACAATGGTTGAACCATTATTATAATAAGGCACTCTGGCAACTCCATCTGAATATTCAGGGATGTAGCGAATGGTTGTAGCGGAGCCATCTTCCACCATAGGGATTCTGAATGTTGTCTTTTCTGCATCATTAATAACGACAACCAAATATCCGTTCTCGACGCTGACACTATCGAAAAAGCTGTCCCCGTCTTTGCCATCCTTTCCATTGGTTCCATCTTTGCCATCAACACCATCCTTCCCGTCTTTACCATCCTCACCTGTGGCTTTTCCTATTTTTAACCAATTAACTCCACCATCGTAAGTAATGTACCAAAAGCCATCCTCTATTTTTAGTTGAGGCGTAACCGCATCTTTGCCATCTTTGCCATCCTTCCCGTCGACACCGTTCTGGCCGTCTTTTCCATCAGCGCCATCCTTTCCGTCGACACCATCTCGGCCATCTTTTCCATCGACACCGTTCAAGCCGTCTTTACCATCAGACCCGTCCTTTCCGTCGACACCGTCTCGGCCATCTTTTCCATCGGCACCATCTTTTCCGTCTCTACCGGTAGCCTTAACCATCGCTCCGTCCACCAACAACCAATCACCATCTATCGTCCAGTAATAGCAGCCATCAGAAAACAATTTGACGCTGATTTTGGGTGTATGTCCATCCGACCCATTTTCACCATCTTTTCCATCCTTGCCATCAGCGCCATTACGTAAAGTAATCGTTCTTCCAGAAGAAAATCTAATTGAATATCCACTTCCATCTGAGAGATCAGAAACATCTACAATAAAATCTCTGTTTTGTACAGCCGTTATCAATGTTTGTAAAGACGCGATGTTTTCATTTATCCTAATGCATTGTTGTTCAAACGCATCCATTCTTGATTTCAGGCTGCTTATGTCAGCCTTGACCGCAGAATCATCATACTTGTCGCATCCAAAGCTTATTACGATTACAAAAAGTAACAGTGATGTAATTCTTTTCATATTTTTCCGTTTTAATCATTCATAATCACCATTTTATATCATAATACTGAGCCCGTGTTGAGTATTCATTCCCTTCATATTCATATATGAACTCGGCTATCGGCTTATGAATTCCCAATCGTCCTATGGTTATCGACCATGCGGCACTTGAACCACCTTTTATATCGTAACCGATGTTCATCACATTACCTTTTGCATCTGTCACACCATCTATCAGTTGCACGCTTTTAACTTTGATCGTCTTTATAGAATTATTCTTGACGCCGAAATTCAACTTACTTCCATATTGTATTAAATCATTGATAATAGACATTGATCCACCATAATATTCGGCATAAACATACTTAGTAATATCATTAGTTACAGTAACAGAGCATGTCGCAGAATATTGCCCATCCTCCGTGGTAACTTTTATTGTAGCCGTGCCCTCTTCCTTTGCCGTCACTTCGCCATTATAGACAACAGCAACGGTTTCATTATCACTGCTCCAAAACACATTTTTATTCGTGGCATTGTCAGGAGTTATAATTGCCTTAAGCGTAACTTTTTCACCAGACATCATGCGCGATGATGTACTGTTTAACTTGACACCCGTCACCTTTGCATAAACCGTGACAACGCACTCGGCGGTCTTGCCACCGCACCTGGCGGTTATCGTCGCCTTGCCGGACTTGACGGCGGTCACCTTACCGTTGTCAACCTTGGCGATCGACTCATCGTAGGAAGTCCAGGTCACGTTCTT